>JBILVK010000248.1:0-5292 GCA_044370475.1 Bacteroidia bacterium | reverse complement strand
TCGGTCTGAGCGCTTACGCTGCCAAACCCCTTACTGCTAAAATACAAAAGGTGACTGTTTACCTACAAGGGGCACATCTATACTATAACGAAACCGTAAACCTGGTAGCAGGTAACAATGAGCTCATTTTTGAAAACATTTCTCCGCTAATACAGGCGCAAACTTTACAGGCCAATTGCAAGGGTGCCGTGCTTATGGAGGTGATGCATCAAGTGCAATACCGCGAGAAAAAAGTAAAGGTAAAACAATACGATAAAGAGCTTGCACAAATATTAGATTCATTGGAGGAAAATGGGTTTATTATCAAGGACCTCGACAATAGATTTAGTGTATTGGCGCAAGAGAAAAAGATGTTGTTGAATAACCGACTCATACGCGGCGATTCGCCAAAAGATTCTTTGCCTTTGCTCAAACAAAGTATGGAATTTACACATCAAAAATTGAACGACATATTGGCGCAAGAATTGGCTTTGGATCGAACCAAAACAAAAGTAAATAAAGAAAAAGATAGGCTTAATAACCGCTATCAACAATTGCTATTGTTGCAAGAGGGAAGCCTCGACCCAGATGGCATACAGGCCGCGCCCATACAGCAAGTGGTGGTGACAGTTTTTGCAGAGCAAGCCACCCAAGCACAGGTATCTTTCAACTACTTTTTGGGCGAAGCTGGCTGGGCTCCCAACTACGATTTATTGGCCAACGCAAGTACCAACCAAATTCAGGTTAAATACTTTGCTCATGTAAACCAACAATCTGGTTTAAATTGGAAACAAGCCAACCTAACTTTAAGCACTAGTAGTCCGCTAGAAAGAAACATAAAACCAGTTTTGGCAACTTGGTACTTGGGTTTTATTCAATATAGAAAAACCATGCAAATGGCCACTTCTACTAACAGTGCAATGACCTTACAAGCCAAACCACAAAGACTGCGCACCAAAGAATCGCAAACAGATGATGTAGGAAGTGAAGATATGTTAAACGAAACAAAGGCCTTGAGCGATTATATTGAAATCACCGAAAACTTGATTCGCACCGAGTATGAAATTAAGTTGAAATACGAAATAGATAGCGATGGCAAACCACACAAGGTATTAATAAAAGAACAAAACATTCCCATGAATTTGGCCTTTGCGGCAGTGCCTAAAATTAGTCAGGATGCCTTCTTACTTGGCAAGATCACTGGCTGGGAGGACCTTAATTTACTGCCAGGTGCGGCGCGCATCTATTTTGATGGCGGTTATGTGGGCGAAACTTATTTGAACAACCAAAGCAGCAACGATACCTTAGATATTAACTTGGGTAGAGATAAGAGTTTGGTGATTACCCGTAAAAAAGTAAAAGACAAAACAAAGGTTAAAAACTTAGAGAACGAACGTGTTGAAACACGCAGCATTGAAATTACCGTGCGTAATACCAAGAGCATGGCGGTAGATATTTCGCTGGAGGACCAAATTCCTGTGGTACAAGGCACCAATGAAATTAAGGTTACCTTGGTAGAAGGCAGTGGCGCCAACCTAGATGAGGTAAGTGGCCTACTTACTTGGAATTTCAAATTAGGTTCAAAAGACACCAAGAAAATCACCTTCACCTACGAGGTTCGTTATCCAAAATCAAAGCAAGTTTACGGGTTGTAGGGGGAAGCTGTTAGCTGTTGGCTATTAGCTATTAGCTATTAGCTATTAGCTATTAGCCAATAGCTTTGCAAGCCGAAGCTTTAGTTAAGGCTTAGCTGTTGGCTGTTGTTGGAGGTTGATGAGATTTAGCTGGTGCGGATTTGTAATCCGCACCTTCCTCCATTTATACGTGGATTACAAATCCAATCCAGCTAAGGTTAATGAGATTCTGGCTAAAGGCTAATAGCTAAAGGCCAATAGCTAATAGCTATTGCAACTTTCACAAAATTAGCTGGTGCGGATTTGTAATCCGCACCTTCCCCCATTTATGCGTGGATTACAAATCCACTCCAGCTAAGATTCTGGCTAAAGGCCAATAGCTAAAGGCCAACAGCTAAAGGCTAATAGCTATTACAACTTTCCCAAAATTTCCCCTATTTTTGGCAAAACAACATTTGAATGAACCAAAAAGTCCTAGCAATAAGTCTCTCAATTCTTTGCATCTTATTCTTTGCAACAAGCCTCAAGGCTCAGGTACCCGGAGATACCATCAAAGTGCGCACCTTTCATTATGGCAGCAACACCCGCGATACCCTTGCTAAATTTCCAACAACCAACCTCAGCTACGAGAAAATTATCATGAAGTACAATATGCGTTGCAAAAACGGTTTGGTATCCAATAGCACAGATCGCAACTTGGGCTGCGGCGAATGGGATTACTCTTGCAATACCTATATTGTTGACTCCAATAAAGTTGAAGAAGCCCTTAGCTTACAACCCAATTATACCATCACCAATTTTACAGGCACTAGCTTTCCATATACCACATTCCCTGTTTACGATTACTACCAATATACCCAACAAAAAACTACGGTAAATAGCACCTTGGCAGATACCCTTTATGCGCTTCAAACAGGTTCAAACCCTTATACCAATTTGCTAAACACCAGCACACATTCTGGCAAATCGCAATTTATCTATACCGCCGCAGAGCTCATGGCGGCCGGACTTACAGCGGGTCCCATTCAAAGCATTAGTCTGCAAGCCAACAACGCTGCTACCGCCAATTTCCTAAAAGTAAAGATGAAACATACCTCATCAAATACCTTCGCAAACGGCAAAGCAGAACTTACCAACCTAACACAAGTTTACCATAGCAATTACCAATTTTCTATCGGTCTGAACCGACTCTTTTTTACAACACCTTTTAATTGGAATGGTACCGATAACTTGCTTATAGAATTCTCTTTTACCAATACAATAAAAGATAGTGCCTTAAGCTTAGTAGGCAAATCGGATACTAGCATTAAAGCCATTTATGCCAACAATAATTTTGCAGCAAACTTGGCTAATAACGCACATATTAAACTAGACACTACTTTATTCTCTACCATCAAAAATGAATTTACCATTGCCTTTTGGGCATACGGAGATGCCGCACAAATGCCGCAAAGCAATAGCATACTATATGGCACAGATGCAAACAATAACAACCGTCAGTTAAACATACATTTGCCACATAGCAGCAACAATATCTATTTCGATTGTGGCTTCGCTGCAGGTGGCTACGACCGCATCAACAAAGTAGCTACCCCACAAGAACAAGGTGGCAGATGGAACCATTGGACCTTCACCAAAAATGCCACCACAGGCACCATGAAAATATACCTTAATGGCAACTTGTGGTTAGAAGGAAGTGGCAAAACTAAACCTATTACTTTATTAAATTTGGTATTGGGTAAGGACAATAATTTAAACAATAATTTCAAAGGAAAAGTAAACGACCTTGCCATTTGGAACAAAGAAATTAACGACACCTTTATCAAACAAATGATGTTTGTTCCACTTGCTAACCTAAGTAATTACACATCAAACTTGGTAGGCCATTACCCCCTCAACGAAGGGTTGGGTCAGACCGTATTAGAAAGACACAACAACAAGAGCATTACGGGCGTAAACATAGGCTGGACCTACGATAGAGGAGAAAGTCTAAGCAGAAATTTTACACCCATTGAAGCTAGACCCAGCATTCAATTTGGCAGAGGCTCTTACCAAACCACAAACCAATTGCTAACGGTGCGCGATAGCATCCAACGCAGCACTAATGTCATCAATGCATACTCTATTACTTCAAAGGCTGGCATAACACCTATGACCAACGATGTGGTAAATTTGGTAAGCACCAGCAACAATTTATACCATGCAAATTATAGCAAATTATACAACGCAGATATAGACTCCATGCCGGTGATAGATTCTTTTGCAAACGTTGCGCAAGCTACATACACTATAAGCAACTTAAATTACTACCGTCGCTTCCCTTGGTACAATGAAATTATGTCGTTTGTAACTCCCTATGGTATCGGTCTGAACCTAGGCATCAATGGTAAGAGCTGGTACTTTGATGTAACAGATTTTGCACCATTGTTAAAAGGTGATAAGCGTATTATGATGACTCAAGGCGGACAAAATCAGGAGCAAAACGATATTGAATTTTGGTTCATTGTGGGCACACCTCCTAGAGAGATTCTTGAGTTCAATCAAGTTTGGCAAGGCGCTACCAGAGCGGGCTCAGCATCACTCACGAGCATCAACAACGAAACACGTTATGCTCCTTTTAAAGTGGCAACAAAAAGCAATGGCAAAGCATTTAAACTGCGCTCTTCTATTACCGGTCACGGTGCAGAAGGAGAGTTTGAAGCCAATGGCGGACAAATATTTCACGAGTTAAATGTGAACGGTGGTGCCAAAGAATTTACGTGGACCATCAGTCAGGAATGCGCCTTTAACCCAGTATTTCCACAAGGTGGCACATGGGTATACGACAGACAAGGATGGTGCCCAGGCGAAGCATCTTTGTTAAAAGAACACGACTTAACTCAGCTCATAAAAGCAGGTGACTCGGTGAGTATAGATTACAATGCCTCAGTTCCTCCTGTGGCTGGTGGTTCATACAACTATTTAATTGCACATCAATTGGTAACCTATGGTGCTTTAAACTTTACAAAAGATGTACGTGTAGTAGAAGTATTACAACCAAATGATAAAATAGTTTTTGGCAGACAAAACCCAATGTGCGATAACCCCAAAGTGGTGATTCAAAATACTGGCTCCACTCCTATTACACAATTGGGCATGAAATATGGCGTTAACAGCGGCACCCAACAAACTCATACCTGGAACGGCAACTTAGCTTCATTGGCTTATGATACCTTGGTACTGCCACATTTTGGCAGCTTGTGGAACAGCGGCATTAAGCCTGGCGGACCAAATACCTTTAACCTAGATATAACTTCTGTGAACGGATCAAGTGGCGATGATTATGCATTGAACAACAAATACAGTTCTACTTTTAACCTTGCAGAACTATTACCAGAAACCTTCACCTTTGAGTTCAGAACCAATAATCGTCCCACCGAAAACAGCTTTAAGCTTTACGACGATTGGGGCAATTTAATAGACTCAAAAGACTTCACAGAAGCCAATACCCTATTCACCAAAAATTACACCCTAGGCGGCTGCTATAAATTGGTGGTAGAAGACAAAGGTCACGATGGCGTTCAATGGTGGGCCAATAGCGCACAAGGAACAGGCTACATTCGCATCAAACGTGCCAATGGCCAAATCATCAAAACCTTTCAACCAGATTTTGGCGGCGGCTTCACTTACGGCTTTACCG
>JBILVK010000160.1:0-5382 GCA_044370475.1 Bacteroidia bacterium | reverse complement strand
TCGATAAAAAGGCTTGTTCTTTGTTATTCTCTACATTCTCTTTTTGTTTTCCTTTGAGCTCATTTGTATGCTCATACAAGCCTTCCATGCTGCCGTATTTCTGAACCAACAACTTGGCTGTTTTCTCACCCACACCTGGCACGCCCGGAATATTATCTACTGCATCTCCCCATAAGCCAAGAATATCAATTACCTGTTTGACATCCGTAATTTCCCATTTCTTAAGCACCTCTGGCACGCCCATGATTTCTATGTCATTGCCCATTCTAGCTGGTTTATAGATAAAGATATCCTCTTCTACCAATTGTGCAAAATCCTTATCTGGTGTCATCATATACACCGTAAAACCTGCAGCCTTGGCCTTTTTAGCTAAAGTCCCAATAACATCATCTGCCTCATAACCGGGCATGATGAGCAATGGAATTTTTAAGGCTTCTGTTACTTGTCTAATAAAAGGCAATGCACTCGAAATGCCTTCTGGCATCTCTTCTCTATGTGCTTTATATGCCTCAAATTCGATGTGACGAGCAGTAGGTTCAGCCGTATCAAAAGAGACCCCAATATGTGTGGGCTTTTCTCTTTTTAACAAATCCAATAAGGTAGTAACATATCCAAAAATGGCCGAGGTATTAAATCCGTAGCTGGTAACACGTGGGTTCTGACTAAAGGCAAAATATGCACGGTACACCAAGGCCATTCCGTCTAATAAAAACAATTTCTTTTCTTGCATGGCTGCAAGATAAGATTTTTAATTAGTTTGAAATACTACTGGCAAAATCATGCGAATTGGCACTTTGCGACCATTTTGTCTAGCGGGTTCCCACTCAGGCATTTCATTGATTACACGCAATGCTTCCTCATCACAACCATAGCCAATACCCCTTTCTAAATTAATCATCCCTACCCTTCCATCTTCTAAAATAACGAATGAAATAACCACTTTACCACTCACTCCACCTTCTAGGGCTTGCCTTGGATAAACCAAGTTCTTGCTAATAAAATCATACATCGCTTCTTGTCCCCCTGGAAACATAGGCATCACCTCTGCAGTAAAATCTATGATTTGATTTCCGCCTTCTTCACCTCCAGTACCTTGTCCGCCTTTTGCCCCAACCAAACCAGGCAAGCCCATTCCCAATCCGCCCATTTGAGGCAAGCTAGGCATAGCGCCAAAGCTAGGTATGGCAGGCCTTTCTATAGGTTTAACAAGCTCTGGTTTTCTTACAATGGGTTTTACTTTTTTATCTGGAACAATGTTAAATGAGATATCAGGAGTTTCTAAAATAAAGGTAAATCCGCTCACCATTTCTACAATTTCTTGCACCTTCTTTTTGGCTTGTGGAACAGTAGGCACATTACCTGGCACCAATTTCATAGAATGAACAGGATGCAAAAAATTCCATAATAAAGCACCAATTAATCCAATCAAGAGCGGCGATAAAGTGAATAAGGTACTTCTATTCAAATTGCTTGGGTAAGCTTTTCTAATGGCATAAGCACCATAAGCTTTGTTGCGTTGCTCAAATACAACTTCATCGAGGTTGTTATTTGAAAAATTAAATAGGTTCATATAGGTTTGTGTTTATACCTGTAAAACACCAAATGTCTGAACCAAGTTGCACGCCAACATATAGATGACAGAAAGGTGACGAAAGCACCTGTAGCGTTGAATAAGTTTAGCCAAGTTACAAATAGCTATGGTCAAAGGAGCATGGCCTAAGGACAAAAAAAAAGAAGCAATCCGATAAAACAGAGGTCTAAGTACAAATATGCTATTGGACCTTATTCGCGAAAAATTAAAAAAAATAATGCCGATGCTGTAACATTTTTGAAAAGTTCAACTCTAAAGGCAAATTAAAAACAAAAACCTAAATTGAACCAAAATGAAAAAATACAAAATTTTAATCATCGTACTTCTGTTTATTGCACTTTGCATCAATGTATTTGGACAAACAAAAACCTACCCTTTCGAAGTTAAAATTTCTGGAAAAGGGAAACAGGTGATGCTTTTTATTCCTGGATTTGCCTCCTCTGCAGATGTTTGGAATGAAACAAAATCTAAGTTTGAGAAGGACTATACTTGCCATGTACTTACCATGGCTGGCTTTGCAGGTGCCAAGCCACAAGCTACCGTTACCTTTAACTATTGGGAGAGCGAAATAGCTGCTTATATAAAGGATAAAAAACTAGAAAAAGTGGTGCTTATTGGGCATAGCATGGGTGGTGGTTTAGCCTTGGCACTGGCAGCAGATTATCCGCAGCTCATAAGCAAAATTATCGTAGTAGATGCAGTACCTTGCCTTTCGGCATTAATGAATCCAAGTTTTAAATCGAAAGAAAACAACGACTGCTCCAACTCTGTAAAACAAATAACAGCTATGAGCGATGAGCAATTTTACCAAATGCAACGCAAGTCCATTCCCCAATTATTAGCAGATACCAGTAGGTATGAATCAGTAATTGGTTGGAGCGTGAAGTCGGATAGAAAAACCTTTGCAGAAATGTATTGCGATTTCTCCAATACCGATTTAAGAGAAAAAATTACAAGCATAACTTGTCCCTCACTAATTTTACTAGAAGCCTATTTTGTTAATATAAAACCATTGATTGAAGGGCAGTATAAAAACTTAAAAACAACCAATCTACAATATGCCAATAAAGGAATGCACTTTATTATGTATGATGATCAGGATTGGTATTTCTCTCAATTAAACGCTTTTATTTCTGAGAAATAATGAGCTTCAACGAAATTTATAAAGCCTATTGGCATAAAATATTTCGTTTATGTATGGGCTATGTGAACGATTTTGATCAGGCACAAGATCTAGCCCAAGATACCTTCATAATTATATGGCAACAACTACCCAATTTTAGGAATGAATCTGCCTTAGGCACATGGATTTTTAGGATTGCATCTAACAACTGTTTAAGGCAAATTGAAAAAGAAAAAAGATTTATCAAAACAGGATTGCCTATTCAATTAAAAGTAGAACAACAAGAATCTATAGAACCGCAAATTCAGTTGTTGTACAAATACATTTCAGAATTACCCGAGATAGATCGTATTATAATTTCATTAGAGTTGGAGGATACCAAACAATCGGAAATAGCCAGTATAACCGGACTCTCAGAGGCAAACATTCGGGTAAAAATTCATAGGATTAAGGAAAAGCTAAGCACAAAATTTAAAGAAAATGGACAAAGTAATTGACTTTAAAAATATTTGGCTACAACAAAAAGTAAATGAGCCAAGCTTAAATGAACTGATGGTTAAACTTAATAAGTATAAAAATACCAGTCGCAGAAAACTCGTTTTTTCTAACCTTTTATTATTAGCAACAAGTGTCATCATCATTCTCATTTGGTATACCTATCAACCTCAATTTGTAAGTACCAAAATAGGCATCCTCATGGTACTTTTAGCCATGATTATTTTCTTAATTTCCTACAATAAGCAACTGCCCATATTCAATAAAATTGATCAAACAAAATCGAACCAAGAATACCTCAACAACTTAAGAACGCTAAAATTGAAACAGAAACATTTGCAAACCAAAATCATGAGCTTGTATTTCATTTTATTATTAACGGGCATATGCTTGTATATGTATGAGTATACAGCTTTAATGTCGCCCACAGCAGCCATTTTAAGCTATTTGCTTACCTTTATTTGGATTGCCTTTAATTGGTTCTACATAAGACCAAAAACCATCAGGAAACAAGAATCTCAACTCAATGAAATGATTGAGCGATTTGAGAAAATTGCGGAAGGATTTTAAAGCCCAAAGGTTTACTATTCATTTCACGCAGATTTGGGAGATTTGCTTTTGATGCAATATAGATTTCGCGGATTTATCTTTTTATTAAATTTCTTTCATTGGTTCATCTGCGAAATCTGCTTCAATCCAATAATCTGCGTGCTGCTTTTTTTACCACAAAGTGCACAAAGCTTAAGGCACAAGGTGCTCAAAACCAATTATTCTTTGCGCCAAAATTTGTCGTAAAAAACTTGAATAAAATTGCTTGAAACCTTAAGGATAAAAAGAAGCAAAAACCTCACTAAAAGGTGCAATCTATTGAACAAAAAAAAGCATACCTATTAGATATGCTTTTTTTTGTTTTTTGTTAGCTAGATGCAAATTGCTAAAGTAATTATAGCCACAGATTCACAGATTAGAGCAATAAAAAATAACTCAAAGTATGAATTGTAAATCGGCTTTTGCCTTCGCCAAGATTTTAACAAGCAAAGTAGTTAAGCAAACTATAATAACAACAAGGTCTTAAAGCTAGAAGCCAGAAGCTAGTTGCCAGAAGCTTGAAACTAAATTTAAGCGTCTTTCTTGAACCAAGATTTACAGTTACCCTCTGGGTTAACCGGACCTTTGAACAACTGACAACCGTTGCAACCATTAGGCTGAGTGCCTACTTGCATAAAACGACAATTAGCGCAATTCTTATCAGCTTCGGTAGATTTTACCACATAAGAAACTGCTTCTCTAGTTTGGATTTCTGCTGGAGTTAATCCAGTTAAATCGTTGCAATCACCAGCCGAAGTTGCTGCTGGAGCCTCAGCCGCTGCTGGTGCTTCTGCTGCTGGCGCTGCTTCAGGAGCTGTGGTTGTGTTCTCTGTCTTTGGAGCATCACCACCGCAGGCTGCTACTAACATACTAGTTGAAGCGGCACCTAATGCCACTGATTTTAAAAAGTTTTTTCTATTCATAATTGTAAGATTTGTTATTCTTTGATTGGACAAATTTATAGACTGAAACAACAAAACAAGTGATTGTGTTTACACAAATGCTAATTTAGAATGGAACTAATTAAGCCCTAATTTTTACATAACCGTTTGGAGGTAATAACCAATGGCAATAATCACTGCAAGCCATACCAAGTTAATTAGCGCACGAATCATCATGCTAAGGTAAGCCAATACAGAAATAGCCAAAAATACCATGCCTATGGTGAGTAACTGACTTTGATAATCTGCCAAATAACTTATGTCGCTCACCCGAATTTGCTTCATCAATTCCTTGCCAAATGGATAGGTAGGTTTGTGTTGTAAATGCTTCACTTGAACATACTCGTAAAAAGCCTTCCCACTTATAATTGGTGCGGCAATCATGAGCACAAGTGCTAGTAGTTTCTTCATTAAATTCATTGGTTCGAACCGAATAAAAATAATTTAGATTATTGAATAGCAGCCTCAACAATAGCCAGGATGCGATCTGCTTCTTGGTGATTTTTAGCGAGTAATTCTTTTGCCCTGCCCACAATATCTGCGGCATAGGTTTTGTCTTTTAATCCCTTTGCATTGATTAGTACATTGAAGTAGGCGCCACGCACAGCGGTTTTAACGCACAACACGCCAACGCCCGCGTCTGT
>JBILVK010000159.1:0-5451 GCA_044370475.1 Bacteroidia bacterium | reverse complement strand
AATACCCAATTTTTGCCCATTTGTGATAGGTATAGATTGGAGTTTGAGGAGAATTGGATTAGGGAACATAAGGTAACGCAAAACAACAATATTTATAATATGTTGAACGATTCTAACTTGATTCATATGGAGTCGTTTAACTATGTTGATAGCTCTGGTTTTAATGTGAATTTGGAGAGTTTTGTGAATGGAAAATTGGTTGACAGAATATATGCCAACCGCTTATCTTGGAACCGCGTAAAGCAATGCTGGACGCTAGAGGGATACACCCGCAGGGTATTTACAGCTAACCGAGAATATATCTCCAAAGGAGATAAAATGGATACCGTATTGAGTCTAAAACCCGACGAGTTTTTTGAGAAAACTAAGGTGGTTTCCTCTATGACCAATCCGGAGTTGAACAACTACATTCGTAAAGAAACAGAGAAGGGAAATGCCAAGGTAAATATCTTTAAAGTGGAGTTGTATAAACGCACTGTTATACCCATTGCCTTTTATATTTTAACCATTTTGGCAGTGGCTGTTTCTAGTGGCAAAAGTAGGGGTGGAGTGGGCTTTCATTTGGGCATTGGCATTGCACTAACCTTTACTTATTTATTGCTGATCCAAATCTTTAATACTGCTGGAAATACTGGGGTCTTGGCGCCTTGGATTGCGGTATGGATTCCGCCCGTTTTGTTTTTTATAATTGCTTTGGTTTTGTTAAAAAGAGCCCCTAAATAATTGATGGGTTCAGGCATAAAAATTAATAATTATGTATTGCTGCACTTCATTATTTTGTTGTGGGGTTTTACACCTGTGCTGGGTAAATTAATTTCTTTGCAAGCACTCGATTTGGTGTTTTGGCGACTTACCTTTTCTTTGTTAAGCCTTTGGATTTATTTGAGGTATAAAGGTGCATCGTTGAAAATTACTTTAAAAGACTTGGGTCATTTATTGGGTTGGGGAGCGGTTGTTGGGGTGCATTGGTTTTGTTTTTACCATGCCATTAAAGTTTCAAATGTATCTATTGCCTTGGCTGGCTTTAGCACCATAACTTTATTTGCCAGTGTTTTGCAGCCCATTTTGTTAAAGAAGAAATTCTTTTGGGGCGATGCTTTGTATGGCTTAATTATAGTGGCTGGTTTATTGGTGATTTTGCAGTTTGAGAAGTTTTATGCCGCAGGAATTGTCTTTGGCATTTTGGCTGCGGTAACGGCTGCTATGTTTGGTATCTACAATGGTAAATTGATACAAAAACATGAAGCCGGTAAGATTACCTTTTATGAGTTTTTAGGTGCCTTAATTACCATTACTTTGTTTCAAGCTTTTAATGGCGAAATTGGCAATATTCGATTTCCAGAAAGCACAGATTTAGTTTACTTACTCATCTTAAGTTTGGCTTGTACTACCTTGGCTTTTACACTGAGTGTAGAGATACTTAAAAAAATTGATCCCTTAACGGTCATTATCACCAATAACCTAGAACCCATTTATGGCGTGGTATTTTCATTGCTTATTTTTGGTGAAAGTGAAATGATGAGTTCTGGCTTTTACCTAGGCGCATCGCTGCTTTTATTCGCCGTTTTTACCTATCCATTTTTTAAAAGGAAGTTTTTTAAAGAGTAGTTTTAGCGTGGCATTTTTTGAATTGTATTTGTTTAAAATACTCTAAACGACAGTTTGTTTAGACTATTAATAGAAGTACACATGATTTTTAGAAATAATATTAAAAGTTAAAACTGAACTGTGAAAGATTTAGACTCTTCATCTTGATATGGCTTAGAAAAAAACATATATTTGAATATGTTATTGAAAAAACAAATTATAGAAGCAATAGAAAATTTCCCTAGTGAAACTAGTGTTGAGGATTTAATAGAGCGAATAATTTTTATACAAAAAATTGAGCAAGGTATAGCCGATGTTGACCAAAATAACATTGTAAGTGAGGAGAAAGTTGACTTTTTAATTGAAAAATGGTCAAAATAATTTGGACTAGTAAATCATTTAATGATTTGGAATCGATTTTTGAATATATAGCTAAAGACTCTAAAAAATATGCTAGTATTCAAGTTAGAATGATTAAAGATAGGACCAAACAAATTAAATTGAATCCGCTTTCTGGTAGAGTAGTTCCCGAATTCAATGATGTTAATTTAAGGGAGTTAATCGAAGGGAATTATCGAATTGCCTATTTAATTAAAAGTGAAAATGTATTTATTTTAACAATACATCATTCTGCTAGATTAATAAGCTAGAATTTGAATTTATGCCATTTGGAAGGCAATTGAGAATGCCTCAAATTTCCCACAAAATATAAACAGTATCTTTAGCTCCAAGGGCAATAAGTATCTTGCAGGCTATGGCCAAAAAGCTCGAAGGCAGCGAAACTCCGTTGATGAAACAATACTTGGATATTAAAACAAAATATCCAGGTGCCATCCTATTGTTTAGGGTAGGTGATTTTTATGAAACCTTTGGTGAGGATGCCATTAAGACTTCGCAAATACTTGGAATTGTGTTAACCAAAAGGGCCAATGGCTCTGCTTCGCATATTGAGTTAGCGGGCTTTCCGCACCATTCTTTGGATACTTACTTGCCTAAATTGGTGCGTGCTGGACAACGAGTGGCCATTTGCGATCAGTTGGAGGATCCCAAGCTTACCAAGAAAATTGTGAAGCGTGGGGTGACCGAATTAATAACTCCGGGTGTTAGCTATAACGACAAGATTTTGGATAACCGTAGCAACAATTATTTGGCTGCGGTTTTCTTGCAAGAGGATAAAGGTGGCATTGCCTTTTTAGATATTTCTACGGGTGAGTTTATGGTTACTGAAGGTCCGATTGCCTACCTAGACAAGCTCTTGCAGAGTTTTAAGCCTTCTGAAACCTTGGTCTCTAAAAAACAAATTGCCACTTTTAAGCAACATTTTGGAGATAAGTTTTATACCTATACGCTGGATGAATGGAACTTTCAGCATGGCTATACTTACGATAAATTATTGGGGCATTTTCAAACGCAGAATTTAAAGGGTTTTGGTATTCAAGAATTGCAATTGGGCATTATAGCCGCTGGCGTTTGTTTGCATTACCTAAGTGAAACACACCATGAACAGGTGGGACATATTTTGAGCATATCTAGGATTAATGAAGAGAAGTATGTTTGGCTCGATCGTTTTACGATACGCAACCTAGAATTGCTCTTTTCTGTCAATGAAAATGGGGTTCCCCTCATCCAGGTGTTGGATCAGACCGTAACGCCTATGGGTGCCCGTATGTTGAAGCGTTGGTTGGTGATGCCGCTGAAAGATTTGGTGCTTATTAACGAGCGTTTGGATGTGGTGGAGCAGGCCAAACTCAATGGCAAATTGCGCAAAAAAGTCATGGAGGCATTGGGGCAAGTGGGAGATTTAGAACGCCTCATTTCTAAGCTAGCTATGCGGCGAATTGGTCCGCGCGAATTGCAACAGCTTAACCGCTCCCTAAAAATGATGCCTGTGGTGCAAGAATTGTTAAAGGAATTTGGGCATGCGCTCATTGGCTCTTTGGCAGATCAAATTCACTTATGTGCATGGGTAGTTGAGAAACTGGATAAGACCTTAATGCCAGATCCACCGGTGGCTGCCAACCGTGGCAATGTGATTAAAGAAGGTGTGGATGTTGCCTTAGATGAGTTGAGAAAAATTGCTTTTGGTGGCAAAGATTACTTGTTGCAATTGCAACGCAAAGAACAAGAACGTACTGGAATTCCGAGTTTAAAAATTGCCTATAACAATGTGTTTGGTTATTACTTGGAGGTGACCAATGTGCACAAAGATAAGGTGCCGCAAGATTGGATGCGCAAGCAAACCTTAACCAATGCCGAACGTTATATTACCGAGGAATTGAAGCATTATGAGGAGCAAATTTTAGGTGCCGAAGAAAAGATTTCTGTGATTGAAGAGCGCTTGTATAATGAGTTGGTAACATCCTTGGCAGAAGAGGTTACGCCCATTCAAAGCAATGCCCAAGTGATGGGTAAAATAGATTGTTTGTTCTCCTTTGCACAATTGGCCGAGTCCAATAAATACTGTAAGCCCGAGCTGCATGAAGGTTTCGATTTAATGATTAAGAATGCACGTCACCCCGTTATAGAAAAGCAATTGCCGCCTGGCGAACCTTATATTGCCAACGATGTTTTTTTAGACAAAGACACGCAACAAATAATCATTTTAACGGGTCCAAACATGAGTGGTAAATCTGCTATCTTAAGGCAGACCGCTTTGTGTGTGTTAATGGCCCAAATGGGTTGTTTTGTGCCTGCAACAGTTGCGCAAATGGGCATTGTTGATAAGGTTTTTACGCGCGTAGGTGCAAGCGATAATTTGTCGTCGGGCGAGAGTACTTTTATGGTGGAGATGACAGAAACGGCCAGCATTCTCAATAACTTATCTGCCCATAGTTTAATCTTGTTAGATGAGATAGGAAGGGGGACATCTACCTATGATGGAATCTCTTTGGCTTGGGCCATTACCGAATATTTAAACCAACATCCCTACAAACCAAAGGTGCTTTTTGCCACACATTACCATGAGTTAAATGAGTTGGAACAGCCAGGCAATGGCATCAAAAATTTCCATGTAAATGTAAAGGAGCAAGACAATAAAGTAATCTTTTTGCGCAAGCTAAAGCCGGGTGGCAGCGAGCACAGTTTTGGTATTCATGTTGCGCGTATGGCAGGCATTCCTAAAACCGTTCTGAACCGATCCGATGAATTATTGAAGGAATTGGAGAAAGGTCGTGAACAGATGAATTCCCGCGAGTTGGGCAAGGTAAAGGTGAGTCCCATTCAGTTAAGCATGTTTCAGCTAGATGACCCGGTATTGATAGGCATAAAGGACCAATTGCAATACTTAGATTTAAACAGTATTTCGCCCATTGAAGCTTTGCTTAAGTTGAATGAGTTGAAGAAGTTGTTTGGGAGTTGAGCGGGGATTTAGCTTCTGGCGGCTGGCCTCTGGCAGCTGGCTTTTAGCTATTAGCTGTTAGCTATTAGCCTTTAGCTATTTGCCTTTTGCGTTTTTTTTCAATAGCTTAATCTGTGAATCTGTGGCTAAAACTGCCAGAAGCTAGGAGCCAGCTGCTCGCAATTTGCTATTAGCCTTTAGCTATTGGCCTTGCGTTTTTTTTCAATAGCTTAATCTGTGAATTTGTGGCTAAAACTGCCAGATGCCAGATGCCAGTCGCCAGCTGCCAGATGCTAGCCGCCAGTTGATTTTGCTTGGTTTTGGAACTTTTTGTGGTCCTTGATTTATTTGGGTTCGCGTAGGATTTTTTCCATTTTGCGACCTTTGGCCAATTCGTCTACTAGCTTATCTAAATACCTTACTTGTTTGGTAATTAGGTTCTCAATTTCTTCTATTCGGTATCCGCAAATGAGTCCGGTTATGAGTGTGGCATTGGGGTGTAATTTAGCGTTTGCAAAGAAGGTGGC
>JBILVK010000158.1:0-5472 GCA_044370475.1 Bacteroidia bacterium | reverse complement strand
TTGCTGCATAAAAAAATTAAGAAAAAGCTTGCTTTTGATCTTGGAATGCAGCTACAAGGAGTTGGCGCCTTTCACCACGAATATAAATGCGTAGAACCAAATATCCATAAACCACAAATGTTTCTACGGAACACTTAACCGCCAATTTCTTGTAGGTGCTGTTAGCGGTAGTTTTTTCTCTTTCCGGCGTCATAATTTTGAAAACATATTTGCTGTCCCTTTTTTATTTGAACGTCCAAGTCGTAAATACTTTTTGTCAAACTTAAAGGGAATAAATTTCTCAATACTTTCAACATAACTCCAAAATTCGTGGTCTGGCTGTGTAAATGGAAAACATAAATTTGGGCTTACGCAATTGCCTCTTGTCAACCAAATAAGTATACTTGAAGGATATTGTTGATTGGGCAATTCTGTCTTGGAAATGCTGTCAACAAGTTTGAATTCATAGGAAATAATTAGTTCAATTGGTCCTAAATTATATTTTGGAAGAGGTTGCAACTCAACCATAAATTTCAAAGCCCTGTCCAAGTCAATTGCCGTCAAGTCCCAAGTTGTTTGGGTCTGTTTCAAAGGAGTGTTAGCTGGATATAAATAACCAATCGTATCAGTTGTCCCTTGTCCAAAAACCTCGTGGGTCTTTTTGAGCAATTTTGCGGCTAAGTCGGGGTGTTCTCCATGGTCTTCTGCCGCAGTGTAACCTGTCAAATAAATGCTTTTGGGGGATTTTATGTCTGCATTTGTGCAAGTCGTTAAAAAGCGTTCAATGTTAGCCCATACCTTTTCTATTTTACCACCAGTCAATGCTTGTGTTGTCCTGCTTTGAGGTAAACTATAAATTATGTATGGTCTTAATGCTGTCATTGTTGTTGTATCGTTCTAAAATTACCGCTAACGTTTGACAGCTAACCGCAGATGGCCCAATTGCGGACCATTCTTCGTGATAGCTGCATATCAAATATAGAAAAATTTCGCCTACGAACAACCAGGGCCATTTGAGGTTAGGTGTTGTTATGGGAGGGCCAAACTTACGTCACAACAAATATCCTTTGTCAGCGCGCTTATAAACAACGCAACTTTGCTTTTTAGTCGGTCTGAACCAAGTCGCATTTAAATATGAATAAGTCGATATGTTATTTTTTCACCAACTAATTTGTCGCCAAAGTTTGAGCGAAACCTCTCTTAATTCAAAATTTTTCCGGCAATAAATTACTTATAAAGTCAAACCGAAACTTGCTTGCCAAAGAATCAATTGAATGAAATGTCAACCTGATATATGCCGTTAAAAGCCCCAAAATATGTTGCTATTGATCTTTTTCGGGACGTCTTGTCGGTATTGATAGTTCTGTTAATAGTTTTGGGTGCTTGTTATATAATTCCTTAATTCTCTCTGGGATTGTGGCATAATTCGCGCTACCTCTTACCCAGTTATTCTTCCAAAGGTCGATATAAAGCAATTGCGCAGAATCAATATTGCCTATAATTTCATAATAGTTAGCTAATTCTAAGCGATCACCATAATAAAACTCTGTTCTATAAGCGAGGTCTATATATGCTTTGTCGAATTGTTTAAGTTTTACATAAGCCGCAGCACGACCCAAAGCAACGTCACTTAACTTGCCAAGCGAAGGATTGTCGAGAGAAAATTCTTTTACAGCATTTTTGTATTGCCCTTTTTTATAATATGTTTCTCCTTTAAGGAAATGAAGGTCATAGATTTTGTTTAGGTTAATCGAATTCCCTGTTAATCTATAGTCTTCACTATAATTAGTTATGAGGCTGTCCGCAATGGAATGCATTAATAGGTAATTCGTGTCAGCAATCGAATAAAGATGAGAAAATAATATTTCAAACCTAATCCAGTCCTCTTGTGTCATTTCTATAAAGTTTGATCCGCTGTCACAAATAACAATAAAATTAGAGTCTATTTTTGTAACTGACTTGCCTATAGTTTGGTCGCTTCTACTATCACAACATACCAGTAAAAAAGTTAAGTATACTATAGAAAATATAATCTTCATAATGGCTTATAACAAATAATTGAAAAATATGTGTCGAAAAAAGCGACCTCAATAAATTACCGCAGAGCCTCTTTTGGCTCTCCCATAACGTTTTGGCGCCTTGCGCAGTTGCCGCATTAGGAAGCGTCAACATGAAGCAAGATAAAAACTTTCTGGGCAAAAATAAAACAGCCAATTAGCACTAAGTCGGCAATTGCGCAAGGCGCCTGTTATAGGACGTGGCTTATTTGCTTGTATTTCTAGAATCAATATTTCCTCTAATTTGCTGTTTGTCATTTAAGTGTTTTTTATACCATTCAGTTTCATTTGGATTCTGGCTTGAATATATTATTTCTACAGTGTCTCCAACATGATATTCCCATGCGTCTAAACTACCTTCCCAGATCCTCCCATCATGATTAAAGTGAAAATATAAGTTATGTATGCTATTATTACGAACGGTTTCTGATTCTATTACAACTGTCTTAACAATACCAAAATTTTCAAGTTGCTCGTCATGGTATTTTCCTGTAAAGTGATAAAACGCTACCACTGCTATTACAAATGGAATTGAAAGAAAAAAGAAGATGAAAGTCCCCAATAAGTTTTTAACAATTTTACTTTTCCCTTTAAATTGAATCCATATTTTATTGGAATATTTCATGGGGTAACTAATAGTCATTATGACTCCAGATAAAATAGATACAAATGCATTTGTTCCAAAAAGTCCGTTAATCAGTCCGCCCTGATTAATGGATGAATAAACGTAAAATGCAAGCATTTCTCCTAAGATAGTTAGTGCAATTCCAGCAATAGTGGTCAATAATGTTTTCATGTTTAAAGGTTGGAGGCTTCTTGCCATGTCCTATAACGATTGGCAGCTAACCGCAGATGGCCCGTATTTGAATAATCTACGTGAGAACAGCTTATCAAATATAGGAAATTTATCCCAGCGAACCACAACGGGCCATTTGAGGTTAGGTGCTGTTAGCGGTAGGTTTTCTTTTGGAAAACAAATTCCCCATTCGAAGCCTTTGTGATTTGCTGTTTCCGCTTGCAATCAAAAGAGTTGCTGGTTTTACTTTTTATTAAAATGTCAAAATCTAATATTAAAAATTAGATTGTTAATGTGTTTCATGTATTGAAAATTCTTTATAATTAGCTTTTTTCAACTTTCTTAGTAATCTCCAGGTAGCAAAAGGTGCAATAGGATAAATAGCATTATAGTTGTTTGATATTTTTTGATTTACTAAAAATTCATTGTTATTTTTAATTATAACAATTTGTCTACCTGGTTTAAAAGCATAATTTGAATATGCAACAAGACATTTATCCTTTTCAATAAAAAAAATAGTTTCTAATCCATTGTCTTTAAGTGTTTTTTGAATTTTTTCCCAGTTCATGTTTGGGAGTCTTGCCTTGTATAAAATATTCATATTTATTAGACTTATAATAAAATAAACTGTTATAAAGACTAATAATATAATTAATGTAGTTTCATTCAAATTAAATTCTCTTTTTAATATGATTGAAATTGTAATGAATAAAATATAATATGAAGATGCTACCATAATAGTTTGATAAAAAACATTTTCAATAAACGTTTTTATGGGTTTCTTAATCCAGAGAAATTTATACTTCGTTGCCAAGTCTAAACTTATTTTCCATGCAAAATTGTAAATCATTTTTCTTCAGAATTTTAAACTTACCGCTAACGTTTAACAGCTAACCGCAGATGGCCTAATTGCGGAACATTCTTCGTGAGAACTGCATATCCAAATATAGAAAAATTTCGCCTACGAACAACTAGGGCCATTTGCGGTTAGGTGTTGTTATGGGCTGGCTTTTTTTCTCTCATCGTCAATTCGTGCTTTCAATTTTGTAAATTCTCTGTTGTCCGATTTTCCATTTTCGTCAACGTTAAAATTGTTTAAAAGTCCCCATTCAATTTGGTCGAAAGTACTTTTTCTCTGCTCAGTATTTTTAATTTTAGCAAGTTGTTCAACAACCAAGTCGGGATTGCATATAAAACACTTGCCAATAGAATATGAAGGCATCTCGTTCGCAGAACCTTTGTCTGCCCACATTGTCGCAAAGAAAAGTTGTAGAACCTCAGCATCACTTGTCAAGCAAAAGTATTTAGGTAAAATGTTCAGTATTGGGTCATATTTAGTGTCGCTGTGAAATTCTAATTTGCGAACAGCTTTTCTGTATGCAAGACTGTCTTTTAATTTCCAAGCATTCCGAAAATTGTCAGCTAAAATCCTCTGTCTGTCGAGTGTTTTAATAATAAGTTCTTTCTGTTTTTTACTGTCAAGTTTTTCAACTTCCTGAATTCTGCTTTTATGAACAAAACCTTCTACTTGTCTGCCTTTCCAAGCCGTCACTTTCGCCCATTCTGAATTGTCTACAAATTGAAAATAAAAGAAGTCTTCTATGAATAGTGTGTCAACCACTTTAAATCCTTTGCCCTGCCCGTTACGAACATATGTAAAACCGTCTGGGTCATTGATAATGGCAAGTTTGTTCTCTGCAAAAAGAGTCAGTGAGCAGAAAAAAGTCAAAATTGTCAATATGTAGTTTTTCATTGTTGTCCTTTAAGCTTGCCCATAACGTTTTGGCGCCTTGCGATGTTGCCGGATTGCGAAGACGAATGTTTCAGCTAAGATAAAAAATTCTACGTAACACAATACAATCAATAACTACAATTTCGGCAATATTGCAAGACGCCTGTTATGCCCAGTTTATTCTTGCACTTCAAATTGAGCTGGATCAAGTTTATACATCATTGGATTATAAATGTCATAAAAAATTAATATGTCATTTTCTTTCAAGGATTCGAAAACTTTAATAGTTTGTTTTTGAAAGTTCATCCCATCATTTTCTATATTATAGATTGTTTCGTAATTACGAATGACAATAATTCTATATTTCCTTACGCCATAATATGGATAATTACTGCACATTGGAAGGTCATATACAACAAATGGAGATGTTTCACTTAAAAGGTCTTTTTTGGAAATAAATCTGTCAATTGATTTTGTCAGCATAAAGGTTGCTTTTGGCCTCTCTTCAATTAAGAACTTTCTCTCTAAAATAATAACAGTATCATTTCCTTTTAATTTATATAGGAATAATTTGCCCTCTCCTATAGAATCAGGGCTCCATCCATATTCACAATTTCCATAACGGTATATAATTCCATTATTTGTGTATAATTGAATTTTTCTACAATTCTTTTTTTTAGAAATTATCTCTATATAATTCGAATGTTGGGTGTAAGCCTTATTTGTATAATTTCTATTAATTATTAACCTCTGACCTAACACAGAATTCCCCAATAAAAACAAGGGTATTAAAATTATATACTTTTCAATATTCATTATTTTTAAATTGGGCATAACGTTCCCGGGCTTGGCGAAGGTGGCGATTTTTATGTATAATTTTCATGCGAAGTACAAATTTTATTTAACCA
>JBILVK010000168.1:0-4939 GCA_044370475.1 Bacteroidia bacterium | reverse complement strand
TATAGTCGACTTTGTCTAAACTTTTGATATAGGTATCGTTTGGAAAGAGTTTTTTGCTGCTATCGCTTAAGAAATTGTAGAAGATGATGTTTGAGTAGAAATCGCCCCAAAGCGCGAGTTTATTGGAGGTAAAAAGTGAGGCATCGTAAACTGTGGGAATTAGGAGGGTAGATGAAGAGTCTGAAATGATGGGCGTTCCAAAATTGCGCGTTGTTTTTGAAGACACTTGCGCCTCAGCTTGGGCACTGAATAAGATAAGTGCCATTGAAATAAAAATTCTTGTTTTCATGTGTGCTATTTTTGTTAGTTAACGCCAATCACCCGACTTTCGTTGTTTATACTCACGTAAAAGACAGTTTTAAAGCGAATTCTTCACAGACCGAAAAACATACAAAGGATTTGGCGATTTTGAAGCACTGAACTTGATATGAAGCACAAAGCTTTATTAGGCATTGAGCCGTCAATTTATTTTAGCTATTGTTCGTAGTTCGTGCTAATTCTATCAACATACAGTTAAAAATTTTGTTCGAGTATTTGATTGCTGTCTACCCTCAATGCTGGGTCAAATAGTTTATTTATTCTTGGTTGAATTATCCAAATACCAAATGGGAAAAACCAAATCAAAAAGAACTCTCCCGCAAAGTCGCTAAATGTCACAGACCTTTGCCACTCAACTGTTTTGAGTGCTTTTGCATTAAAGTAAAGGCAATAGAAAATACAAAACATTGAGAATAAATGTAGCGGAACAATGACAGCGAAAATTGCAGGGTTGGGCTGTACACCTGTAGAAATGTTTGAGAACATACCCACCATAAATACACTAATAAATAACATGTAAACCACAGGAATGAGAAGAAAGATTTTAAATTTATTCAAGTTCATTTTTACCGTGGCAGGTAGTTTTTTATGAAGGTTTGTCCCAAGAGCATAAAACCAGCTGAAGTAAAGTCCAACAAATAAAATCATGATTAAAGGGAAAAAGTTAAACATAGCTGTCGGCTCATTCCTTGAAAACATAGAAATGATTGCTATGAATTGAAAAACGATTGGAAGTGCCATGAGAAGTCCGAAAATTTGCCAGTGTTTGAGAGTCAGAAGTTTTGTCATTTTATTTTTGTTTTTGTTTATTCTTTGTGTTGGTTGGTTGCACAGAGCAAGAATGCTAACATCGTTTTGGCACCTTATGCAGTTGCCGCTTTTGAAGTCTAATTTTTCAACTAAGATATAATAATCTACGAAAAACAAAGCACTTATTCACTACGATTTCGGCAATGACTTATGGGGCTTGTTAGCGGTTCGGACCTTTTGAGGTGTAAAACTTTTTGTCAAATTGATTAAGTAAATTAAAACTAATTAAATGAGCTCATGGTTTTGCTTTCTAAAATATCACAAGTTTTTAAAAAGGATAAAATGTATTGTCATCAGCAGTATGAATGCAATTAGAGCAATTATTTGTTGTTTAATTTTTTCAACTTTTTTAGTAAGAATACTTATCCATAAAATACTAAACGTAGGTGCAAGGCCAATTAGTAAAAACATATTAATAAGTGCGAGTCCTTCACTATCATGTGTTCCTCCTGAAAAAAGTTTAATTGATACATCATTTAGGGCTACAAAAAAATATGTCAAAAAACTTATAAATAGGTGTTTGATTTTTTTTGTACCAAAGCAAACAAGTGAAGCTGTGATTGTCAAAACTATTGGTGTAAGCAATATGCCATTTGGAGCAAAATAGTGACCAATGATTCCGTTTAAAATAACAATCAAGGCTGCAAGTCCTAAGGCAGTTTTATTGCCCATTTTGTTCTGTCGATTTTGTTGCAACTTGAGGTCCATTTTTAAGGTAACATTGCTTTAGTTGTTCCGTCAAAAAGGTCTAACCAACATATATAGTTAAAAAATAGAATAATTAGATTTATAAAAATAAATCCTATAGTCCAGGAATAGTTTAGTGAGCTTATTAGGTACTTTTTAAACCTCATTGTCTGATTGTATAGAAAATATAGGATGAAAGTTGAAAACCCCAAGATATAGGGAGCTAAAACATAAAACCCCATTTTATATTCAAGGAGGCCGTCTGCTAGAACAGAAATTAAAATAATAGTTAATGCTATGTTGACAAATGTGATTATCAATAAAACCAAGATTTTTTTCATAGATGTTCTCAAAACTTGAAACGGATTACAATCCTTGAATAGCACATTGAATTGCTATTTTTTTCACCACCTGTTGATGTTTAATGGTTTATTTTTTTTCTTTATAAAACTTATCTCTCAATTTATATGTCAAGTTGTTTATCATCGCTAAATCAGGCTCATTTGGTAGTGTTGAATTTTTAAAAGCCAACTCCATTTCTTCTTGTTTCAAATCTGCCATTTTTAATAACTCCTCATATTCATATTTACCTGATTTAATATCCAATAAAAAATCCCGATTAGGTCTTTTAACATTAACTTTTTCATCCTTCCCGATTTCGATAGCCATTTCTAAAAGTCTGAATACATGCATCATATTTTTAGCATCGTAATTTTTTCCGTGACTTTTGGTGTTTTCGTATCTTTCATCATTCCGTTTATCAACCCAATCCCAATATTCACGGTATTCCTTGCAATATGTTGAATAGCCGTCTCTATTAAAATAAAGGAGTGATTCTTGTTTAGCCTCTTTTGGAATTGAACTTAGACTAACTTCATTTGAGTCTTTTCCTTTTACTATTCCGCAGAATCCAAGACCCTCAGAATAGTATAAACCGTAAACATCTTTCATGTTTGGTATATTAACCAATCCACAATTTTCTTGACCCCAATTATTAATTTTGAGGTATTTTTCAAGTGGAATTGCTCCTCCGTTGTAATTAACAAAACAAAATGACAAAACACTTTTTCGTTCTTTAGCGACGGGATTAACAATCTTCTTTTTTAGGCCTTTCGATTTTTTAATTTGTGATAATGCAAATTTTCCGAAAGTATTACTGCAAAGTTTGGATAAAATCAATTCAGGTTTTATTTCAGATAAATAAGGATGCTTGTAGATAATTGCGTTTTCTGGGGTGTTGAGCAATTCCAGAATGTTAGGATTGTTTACCGAAAGCAACTCCATAAATCGCCCCAATTCATAAAACACAATATCGTTGGTTTCATTATTTATCTGTGCAATATAATTCAAGCCATAATACTCCTCTTTCGGAAGAATAAAAATGCCTTTAATATCAGTATCAGAAGTCGGGGTATCTAATCCGTACGCTTTACTTCCACTAATGCATTCCAGTATTATTAATCCTCTATTTCGTATATCGTCAATTGTCATAAATCAATTCAAGGTTTTGAGGAAAAAAGCATTCAAATCAGATGTTTTTCCTTTTGAAGGTGGCAAACTATGTGATTCGTTTTCTGCCCTTTCTATGCAAGCTTTCATGAAATCGATCAATAGATTCTCTCCTTTATGAAGGTATGTTTCGCTAATAGTTGATTTTATTTCAATTAGTTCATCAATTCTGGTTTTTAAATTTGGAGGCAAATCCAGCCCTATTAACATTTTTCCAAATTCAATTGGGGGAATTTCCTCTCTTTCTAAAATCCATAAACAGGCTACTGATGCGCGAAGTCCATAAAAGATTTTTTTTAGCTTATATTCCTCTGAATTTATTACCTCTTCATATGCCTTTTTTGCCATACTCAAATAATGGTGGATGGTGGCAATTCTTGAATAAGTCTTTTGTGCAACTGCATTAATTCCTGTCAGGAACAATTCGTCAACCTTATAAATTATGGGTGATTGAATTCTCTCGAGCAAAGGCGGATTAGATTTAGCAAGTAATCGGAGGCTTTTTCTCAAATCCCAACCACTTATATCAATCTCATTATTTTCTAGAAAATACTCGATTGTGTCTTTTTCTTGTGTCAAAGTTAAATACCAATCCTTCTTATGTTTGTATATAACTCGAACATCAAAATCACTGTCAGGCGATGGAAACCCCCATGCTCTCGAACCTGTCTCACATGCAAGAAGTATTTTAATACCTTTTTCTTTCTCTAAATCAGATAAATATTTCTTAATCTTTTCTTCCATCCATTGTATTTAATTTTGAACGAGATGTTTTTTAATTAACGCCTTTTATTTGTTGTCGTTTTCAACCGAAAAATAAGTAGTTCCATTAACACTCAAAAGCTAACTGCAGGTGGCCCAATTGCTATAAATTTGTAGTGATAACTTCATATCAAATATAGATAAATTTTGTCTACGAACAACGACTGGCAATTTGTGGTTAGGAGTAGAAATGTGCTATGGTAATTTTTTCCCACCAGCACTATTTTTTTAAAATCTCGATTAGCGAATCTGTAAACCAAAGAAAATGTTAAACCATGCTCTCTCATTGGATTTGCTAGGCATTTCAATGCCATTATTATATCTCATGAGCTGTTGTACTTCTCATTCAGTTTACTTTGTTACCGCATTCTGTAAAAGTAGCTTCCTTCATAATTTTTCTTTACGTTTTCGTCTGAATCGGCAAGAAAAGACACTTCCTTTAAATAGTCGGGCGGATAATTAAGCTCCTTCAATAAATGTAAGTATTTGTTTTTAACCGCATCGTTTGTCCCGTTGTTTTCATAAACATTTTTTGTTTGGTCAGTGTCGTAAAAAAGCCAAACACAAAGGCTCTTGTCTGCATGTACAAATGGAACAACACATTCAATTGTATGTAGTTTTATTTGATCTTGAATTTTCCAATCAAGCATTAACTTTTTAACCCTATCAACGAAATCTAATTGAAGAGGTAACTCCCTATGTTCGGTTTCCATTTTCATGCCTTATCGATGTCAATTGTGATGTGTGTTTAACATTGTTTGTTGCGGAATGCGGCTAAAAGAGGTTGGCGATTTCGAAGCACAAAACATCATTTAAGCACTGAACCCTCTTTTTTGCTAAACTCCTAATAGCG
>JBILVK010000157.1:0-5625 GCA_044370475.1 Bacteroidia bacterium | reverse complement strand
GCGGCCACCATATCGGCCATAGTACGTACTTTAAATTCACTCATAAACGCCAAGTTTTGTTTATAAGGCAAATATATCCGAATGATTTGAATTTGAAAGTAACTGGAGTTAAAAAAGCAGTGGTGGTGAAAACAATTTCGCTATCTATTGCAAGGCCACCCCTACTTTTTAGGCAAAGCACTAAAATTGGCACTGATGGTTGAAATAGTACCACCTGTGACATTCATGTTAAAATTGCCAGTAATTGTATTGGTTTCAACTGCTGTAATATTCAAATTTTGATCTGTTGAGATGCTATATGAGGTGCCGCCTTTTAAGAAGGTAAAACCATAGTTGGCTGATGAAATTACTTTTTCTCCGATGGCACTGTTGTTGTTGCCACTCCAGTTAATTTCAAAGAAGTTTTCCATTCCTCCTTTATAAGCCCTGATGCCCGTGCCCCAAGCACCTGTTGTCCAGAATGCAGAATCGGCGGTAAGTTTTGGTCCCCCATTTTCCTGCCATTCAAAGGTGGCTGCAGTAGGTGTTGGATTTTGGTTTGTGCTAGAAGATTTATCTTCCTCTTTTTTGCAGCCTATCAGGGAAAGTAATAGCAAGCTTGCGCACATGGTTGTTTTAAGTGATTTCATTTATTTTTTATTGGGATGATATTATTTACAAAAAGCCATTCCAAGGCGGATAGACAGGATGGGTTTGATGCTACCTGTTGGTCCTGTTACCTTTAAAGCACCCATGGTTAAACCGGCATAGAGTGTTGATTTGTTCCAAGGCTTGATGGTTCCATTTACATCTGCTTGTGCACCAAATCCCATTTCTCTGCCGCCAATTACAGGCTTGTAATTGATTACATCTGATTCTGCGGTTAGGCTTTGAACCACGGCTTGTAATCTTAAGCTATACCATCCGTTGCCTGATCCATCTATTGGGTTGTTCCATCCTTCTGGTTTAGCAGAGGCTCGGTTCATACGTTGAAAGTCGAGGCCAAATGCAACTTGCGCATTGAAGCCGCCACCTTTTAAATTGCCAATAAACACATCTGCGCATGGACCACTAATTACGCGGGCCTTAAGTGGTTTTTTTAAGTATTTTACGGTTTCTGTTCTACCGTTGTTGGAGGTGGATCTGCTCAGTACAAATTTATACGGCTTGTCTGTTATCCTATCCTTTAAATGCAAGGTGCCGCCAAAGGAAACACCTGTCATGCTGCCCAGTTTTAGGCCCGCTCTTGCATCTAAACTGGTTCCAAGCCAGAACTGCCCATCTAAGTTAAAGTTCGCAGGTAGCGGACTTGAATATTCTCCAGCAGGGATAAAAAATTCTACATGCGGTTTAATGTGTAATTTTCTAAAGCTTTCAATATCGTTGTTTGTTACTTCCAATTTGGTGTAGGATTGTGCAAGGAGCATGTTGGTATATGCTGAACCAAGGAGCAGCAAGCATGCAATAATTTTTGTGTGTATATTCATTTTAGTATTTAACTATTCTTTTTGTTTCTGAACCGAAATCATTTTTGAAGGACAAGAAGTAAACTCCTGGTTGCATTGATTCAAGATCTAATTGAAGTTGTTTATGGTTGAAAGTGCTTTCAAACACTGTTTGTCCGGCCAGATTGATGATTCTTATTTCTTGTATATTTTGATTGGACTCGATGTTGAGTATCTGTGAAAATGGATTGGGATATAGGTTTGCATTCATCTGTTCCTTTGGTTCAGCCAAAGCATTTGTGGTACCTGCCTGCAAGGACCTATCCCATTGGGTAATGTAAACATCTGATCTGCTTGTTGCAAAAATTGGAAAATCTGTTGCATACGTTGGGTCGTTTGAACCTGCGGCCAGTGTGGTTTTATTGATGGTAAGTAGGGTGTCTTTTGGAAGGAACATTTCGCCTGCCACACCCACTTTATTTTGGTAGCTAGCCAGACTTACGGAAGAAGAATTGTTCCCTTTTTCGAGGGCTATTAAATACTTTGCTTTAAGGTCGCTTGTAGATTCAATGAATAAGTCTTGGTCTTTGCTTTTATTAAGGCTAATTGATTGACCTTTGATAAACACCACGGACTCCTTTATTACTTTAGCCCACATGGCTGTTGAACCATCTGGTAGTCCTACAATTTTTTCTGGCTCGCCAATACTTATGCTATCTAAAATTGCAAATGGTTTATAGTTAATTCTATTTCCTTTAAAGGTAGTTTTTACTAAGCCTTTAAACAGGCCAATGCTAGGTAAGCCAGTAAATACAAGGCTATCGAAAGGTGCATTATTCTTAGCTGGTTGGGTATAGATCATGGTGATATCACCAGATTTTGGATCGAGGGTATAATCTACAATACTTGCATTGCTGTATGCACTAAGCCAATTTACTTTACCGGTGGGGTCAAAGCCAGCCACATATAGATAGGCCCCTGGCGAGTTAGGTGCGCTAATGCTGTCTGAACCAAAAACCACTTTTTTCTCAGTGGAATATTTGGTGATGAAACTGTTTCCAGCATCATCAACCCATTGCGTGCTTGAAGCACATTTAAAGCCACCATTTGTGTTGGTAAAAGTTTCGCGGTGCCAAACTTCATCGCCAGAAGCATTTAGCTTTAACAACCAATATTTCACAGGTGCATTTGGACACAGTAAGCTTAAAAACATATCACCATTGGGAAGAACTTTAAACCCGCTAGCGGTGGTAAAAGCATTCCAATTGGTGAGGCCCATATTGTAGGTTTTGGCCCATTGCGCCACTCCACTCGAATTAAGTTTAAGCAGGAAATAGCCATTGGCTGTTATGGAAACACCATTGTCGAAGTTTGCTGGATTGGCGGTGGAAGCCTTTGCCGAACCTAGGATAAAGATATTGCCTTGGGCATCCAAATCCATCCAATAAGTTGTTAAGGCCGCAGAGGGGTTGTTTAAGGATTTTACAAATGTTTGGGTGCCGTTCTGACTTATCTTACCAAGGTATTCTCCCGTTCCTGGGTAAACGCCAAACTTTGGATTGCAAGGGATATCAGTGTTACCCCATTTGCCTTTCATGCTAATGCTACCCAATACAAAAAGATTGCCTTGAGTATCGTATTTAATTTGTTTTACTGTATTGGCACCCGCTTTGGTATTGAAAGCCCATTCGAATGCTTGGTTGTTGTTTTGCGCCCAGGTTAGGTTTGCAAGGCACATTAAAATAAGGAGTAATTTTGTTTTCATTTTGATAGCGTTTTGTTGGGTTCAAAACTCTTTCAAAATACCTTCATAGGCTATAGGTAGAAACACCAAAATTACTAGGGGTATACCCTTAGTTTATTATTCTATGCCCAGTTTAAATGCGTATTTAACCAAACCAATGGTGGAAGTGCAAGCAGTTTTTTGCAACAAGTTTGCTCGGTGTACTTCCACTGTTTTTCTACTGATAAAAAGTTGTTCTGCAATTTGGTTGCTGGTTTGTTCTTTTACAATCAAGGCCAATATTTCTTTTTCTCTTGGGGTGAGTATGGCGAGCTGTTGTTGCGAATGTTTTTCTTTTTGGTATTGGGCGTAGATAATGGGAATGATTTCTTGCGAGTAATAAGTACCACCATTGGCAACCCTATGAATGGCCATTGCTATCTCCTCTTTGGTGGCATTTTTAACGATGTAGCCATCTGCTTCTGCTGCAATTGCGCCCTTTACCATCACAGGATTTGAATGCATAGATAGCAACAATACTTGGGGCGGATTACTTTGTTTTTTGAGTGCTTTGCAGAGCTCAATACCGTTCATGGGATCCATGTCAATATCACTCAATACTACTTGTACATGATTTTTACTTAGGTAATTTAAAGCCACTAAGCCATTTTGGGCCGAACCAATGATTTGTATGGAAGGCTCTGTTGCGAGCAAGCTTTTGAGTCCCTCTAGAATGAGTGGATGATCATCGACTAAGTAAAGTGAAATTGGACTATTTTCTTCCATTAAGCGGGCAAATAAATTTGTATTTGGGTGCCTTTGTTTGGTTCAGACAGAACGCTGAGTTGCCCAGATAATAAAGAGACGCGGGCCTTTATGTTTTTCCAGCCAAGACCTTGCGATTGATCTATGAGATTGGTGTTAAAACCGATGCCATTGTCTGTGATGTTTAGGTTGATACCAGGCTTTGAGGGGTGTGGCTCGAGCTGAATGTTTATTTGACTGGCTTGGGCATGTTTGAGCATGTTGTTGAGCACTTCTTGGGTGATTCTAAAAACGGAAAGCTCAAAAGTTTTGGCGAAATTTTTATCTGCTAAAGTGGGATGTATTTGGGTGCTAATTTGCACTGAACTTCCAGCTAGTAATTTAGTTCCCAAAGCCTCTAATCCATTGATTAAACCAAGGCCCAATTCTTCTGGAATGAGGTTGTGCGAAATGTGCCTTAGCTCTTGCATGGTTTGGTCTATCAGTTCACCATTTTTTGCTAAGGAGGTATTGTTTTGATCGAGGGCAAATTGCGCATTGATATTCATTTTTACCACCGCAAGCATTTGTCCAATGCTATCGTGAATGTCGCGGGCAATTCTAATGCGTTCGTTTTGTTCTGACTCAAAGACGGCTTGGGTAGCTCGGTTTTCTTGCTCTTGCAGCATTTTGTTGAACGCCAATTCTTTTTTGGCCTGGCGCCTTTTGAAGGTGGTATATCCAATTATAGCAAGAGCAATGGAGAGGAGAAAGCTAAACAGAATGATGATTTGCTGGGTATTGATTTTTGCCGCTTGTGTTTGAAGTTGTGCTTCTTTTTTCTCTGTATCGTATTTAACCTCTAGCTCCTTAAATTGGGCGGTTTGGTTGGCAGAAATAAAGCTGTCTTTAACGGCAGCAAATTGTTTCATGTATTGGTAAGCCAGGTCGTTTTTGTTTGCTTTTTTTTCGGCTTATTCTAGGCTTTAATAAATAATGACAATGATTTCTTTTGCACCTATTTTGCGTGCAAGTAGCAATGCATTTTCCAAGTTACTTTTAGCTTCTGTGAAGCGCCCTTGTTGACCGTACAAGTTGCCAATATTGTTGAGTATGGCGGCACTCATCCAAGTGTCGCCAATTTTTTGTGAAACATCTAAAGCCTTTTGGTTGTAGGTGATAGCAGCATTGTAATTGCCCATTAGTTTATAAACGATTGCTAGGTTGCTTGAGCTCATAGCAATGCCATCATCTATGGTGTGACTTTCATAAAAAGCGAGGGCTTTTGCATAGCAGTTGAGTGCTTCTGGGTAATTTTCTTGTTGTTCGTAAACGGTTCCTTTGTTGTTGTAGCAATCGGCCAGGAGGTTGCTGTCTTTGAGCAGCAAGGCTGTTTTTTGCGCTTTGTTGTAGTAGGCCAATGCTTCTGGAAAATTCTTCCAACTGAGGTGTAGTGCTCCGATGTTTTTTTGAATATTGGCTATGTAATTTTGATTTTGGATGTTTTCGGCCAGTTTTAATGCCGTTTGATAATGTTGCAGGGCGAGGGGGTTATTGCCTTTGTCTGCAAAGCAATTTCCAAGGTTGGTTAGTGCGCGAATATAGACCTCGTTTTGTGCAAGTTTTTGGCTGAGTAAGGCGCTTGGTTCGAACCAAATAATGGCTGAATCTGTATTGCCTTCTTGGTAATATGACATGCCAATTTGCAATTGCAAATTGGCCAAATCTGCCTCT
>JBILVK010000245.1:0-5640 GCA_044370475.1 Bacteroidia bacterium | reverse complement strand
CTCATTGAATATGCGTTTTTCATGGTTGTTAAATTAATAATTGAACAATTTTAAAGGTTTAATTACTTAGCAATTATTAAAGGTTTAACCATGAATCTATTTCCATTTTCCATTTTCACAAAGTAAGTTCCAGGAGCAAAATCAACCACATTCATCTCAATGAGATCTTTATTTGGTTCAAATGATTGTACTTCTTTTCCTAACATATCAATAATGGTAATTCTAGAACCTTTGGTATCCACTCCTTTTAACTCTATAAAGAAAATTCCTGAACTTGGATTTGGATAAACATTAAACATGTCCTTGTCTTTTACAAGGTTGCTTCCAACAGATGTAGTTCCTATTGCATATGGATCACTTCCATTGATACATCCACTGGTATTTCTAACAACCAATCCATACAATCCAGATTGAGTTACGGTAAGTGTTTTTCTGGTTTCTCCAACCATTAACACATTGTTACGGTACCATTGGTATGAGTTGTAATCTTTCTGAGCTGATAATACATTAGACGACAATCTCACAATTTCAGGTTTGTCTGGTACTGGGTAAACAGTGATGGTAAAGGTACCATTGCTCACACAACCCATAGAATCTAAGAATGCAGCTGTTATAGTATGTGTTCCTGTTCCAGATAAAATTGGATCAAATGTGATTTTATCTTTCTTCATACCCGGACCACTAAACGTGAAGTTAGAGAATCCATGACTCAAATCTATTGTACCATTATCTTGGCACATATCAAGTGATGGGAAAGTATCTACTATCACCTCTGGCAATACTAAAACTGAGAAGCTAGTTGATATAATGTTTCCAGATGCATCAATGATGTCAAACACGTTGTTGGTTAATCCCACTGGGAATTGAGAACCGGATGGTAAACCAGATGTTTGAGTAACAGTTAATCCAGAGCAATTATCAGTTGCAGTTGGCATTGAGTAAGTAATAACATCGTTACAGAATCCAACAATTTTATTGCTTGGCTTAGAAACCAAGACAGGTAAAATGGTATCTGCAACGGTTATAGTTACCTCACCCATTGTCTCATTTCCACTTGCATCTCTTAAGGTATACAACACTGAATTAGGACCAACATTTGAGCAATTGAAATTCAACTTACTTAAGTTCCTATAAGTAATTCCTACATTATCTGTTGAACCATCATCAACCATACTTGTATTGATGCTAGATGTTCCAGTTGAACTTAAATAGATGGTAAGATTCTTGCCTTTTATAATAGGCAACATGGTATCTCTTACAAACACATTTACGTTCACAGATTTACTGTTATTACTTTGGTCGGTAACCGTAAAGCTTACCACATTTAATCCCAAGTTGGTTCCATTAAAGCTTGTTTTGCTTAAGGTACGAGTTGAAACAGTGCAATTATCATAACTTCCATTATCAACCTCGTTAACTCCTAGATTCACATTTCCAGTTGCATCTAAGTAGATATTGATATTGTTGTTTACACTTACAATTGGTTTTAAGGTATCTAAAACAGTCACAACAAAAATTGCATTTGAGCTATTGTTACTTGCATCAGTTGCAGTTAACGTAACATTATTTACTCCTAAATTACTGCAATCAAATGAACTGCTTGACAATGACAAGCTAACAGTTCCACAATTATCTGTAGAGCCATTATTTACCTGTGTAGTTGTAATTCCAGCATTACCAAATTGGTTCAGATATAATGTTATATTTTTAGCTAAAGCCACTGGTTTAACAGAGTCTACCACTGTGATAATTGCATTAGCAGTTGAGAAGTTTCCAGAAGCATCACCTACCGTTAAGGCAACATTGTTTGCTCCTAAATCATTGCAAGTAAAGTTAGTTGCACTCAATGACAAAGTGGTAACACCTACATTATCTGTTGAGCCATTGTTCACTTGTGCAGCTGTTACTGAGGCAGCGCCAGCTCCATTTAAATAAATGGTTCTGTTCTGAGCCAAAGCAATAGGTCTCATGCTATCAATCACATTAATATTAACACTCACAGCACGGTTATTGCTACTGTTATCTGTTACGGTAAATGTAACTACATTCAATCCGCGATCAGCTCCAGTAAAGCTGGTTTTGCTTAAGGTCATACTTGCAATTCCGCAATTATCAGATGATCCATTGTTTACCATAGCAGTAGTGAGCGTAGCATTACCTGAAGCATTTAAGTAAATATTCAAGTTATTATTAATGGCTGGAATAGGTTTAACCGTATCCTGAACCGTAATATTTGCATTCACTGTTCTAAAGTTACCGCTTGCATCTGTCACAGTCATCAAGATATTGTTCGAACCAATATTACTGCAGTCGAAGCTAGATTTAGACAATACAAAGGTACTAATTCCACAATTATCGCTTGAACCATTGTTAACCTGACTTGTTGTAATGCTAGCAACTCCCAATTGATTTAATTGAATGGTTAAGTTTTGAGCAATTGCCAATGGCTTAATGGTATCAACCACATTCACAGTTGCGCTTGCGGTTGATGTATTTCCTGAAGCATCACCTACTGTTAAGGTAACCGAATTATTACCTAAGCTTAAGCAGTTAAATGTAGTTTGATTTAGCGATAAACTAGTTACTCCCACATTATCAGTTGAACCATTGTTCACTTGTGAAGGAGTGATAGTAACTGAACCTGCAGCATTTAAGTAAGCTGTTATATTCTGCGCAACAGCATTTGGTTTCATGCTATCAATTACAATAACATTTACCACAACTACTCTGTTGTTAGAACTACCATCAGTAACTGTAAAGTTCACTAGGTTCAAACCTCTATCTGCACCTGTAAAGTTTGTCTTACTTAATACCATGCTCGAGATGCTACAATTATCGCTTGAGCCATTATTTACCATGGTGGTAGTTAAGGTTGCATTTCCACTTGCATTTAGGTATAGATTTAAGTTATTGTTAATTACAACTGTTGGTTTAGTTGTATCTGATACAGTTACAACCGCATTTACAGTTCTAAAATTACCACTTGCATCTGTTACGGTTAAGCCAACATTGTTTGCGCCTAAATTGGTGCAATCAAAGCTGCTCTTAGATAAAGCAATACTACTAATTCCACAATTGTCTGTTGAACCATTGTTTATTTGAGTAGTACTAATGGTGGCCGATCCTAATGCATTGATATAAACAGTTAAGTTCTGGGCAGTCACCAATGGCTTAATGGTATCTAACACCGTTACTATTGCATTGGCTGTTGAAGTATTACCAGAAGCATCTCCAACTGTTAATACCACACTGTTCTGACCTAAATTAGTACAGTTGAAAGTTATTTTGCTCAAGCTCAAACTTGTAACACCCACATTATCTGTTGAGCCATTGTTTACCAAGGCTGCAGTGATACTTGCATTACCAGTACCATCTACATAAATGGTCCTGTTTTGTGCTGTAGCTATTGGGATCATGCTATCAATCACATTCACATTTACTACTACCACCCTGTTGTTTGAACTACCATCAGTAACTGTAAAGTTTACTAGGTTCAAACCTCTATCTGCACCTGTAAAGCTTGTCTTACTTAATACCAAGCTCGAGATGCTGCAATTATCACTAGAACCATTATTTACCATGGTGGTAGTTAAGGTTGCATTACCTGTTGCATTTAAGTAAAGATTCAAATTATTGTTAATTACAACAGTTGGTTTAGTTGTATCAGATACAGTTACAACCGCATTTACAGTTCTAAAATTACCACTTGCATCTGTTACCGTTAAGCCAACATTGTTTGCTCCTAAATTGGTACAATCAAAGCTACTCTTCGATAAAGCAATGGTGCTAATTCCACAATTATCAGTTGAACCATTGTTTATTTGAGTGGTACTAATAGTGGCCGAACCTAATGCATTAATATAAACTGTTAAGTTTTGAGCGGTTACTAATGGCTTAATGGTATCCAACACCGTTACAATTGCATTGGCTGTTGAATTATTACCAGAAGCATCTCCAACGGTTAATACCACACTGTTCTGACCTAAATTAGTACAGTTGAAAGTTGTTTTACTTAAACTCAAACTTGTTACACCCACATTGTCTGTTGAACCATTGTTAACCAAGGCTGCAGTGATGCTTGCATTACCAGTACCATCTACATAAATGGTTCTGTTTTGTGCAATAGCTATTGGCTTCATGCTATCAATCACAATGATATTTACCGAAGCAGCTCTATTATTTAAACTACCATCGGCAACGGTAAATGTAACAACATTTAAACCTCTATCTGCACCTGTAAAGCTTGTCTTACTTAATGTCATGCTAGCTATTCCACAATTATCGCTAGAACCATTATTTACCATGGCTGTAGTTAAGGTTGCGTTTCCAGAAGCATTTAAATATAGATTTAAGTTATTAGAGAATGCAATAAGAGGCTTAATGGTATCTGCAACAGTAACTACAGAATTCACTGTTCTAAAGTTACCGCTAGGATCAGTTACTGTAAATGAAACATTGTTTAAACCAAGATTTGTACAGTTAAAAGTAGCTTTTGAAAGAGTCATTGAAGCAATGCTACAATTATCAGTTGAGCCATTATTAACTTGAGCAGTTGTTAATCCAGCTAAGCCATTTCCATCCAAATAAATTGTAAGGTTTTGCGCTACAGCCAAAGGTTTAATAGTATCCAATACAGTAATAGTGGCATTTGCTGTGGCACTATTTCCTGTTATATCCATTACAGTTAAAGTTACAGTATTGGCACCAACATTAGTGCAATTAAATGATGTTTTACTCAAGGTTAAAGTAGTTACGCCAACATTATCTGTTGATCCATTGTTTACCAAAGCCGCTGTTACACTTGCATTACCAGTTCCATCTAAATAGATAGTTCTGTTTTGCGCTATAGCAACTGGCTTCATGGTATCCATAACATTTACTACAATCGAAGTAACTCTTGAATTGCTGCTATTATCTGTTAAGGTAAAGTTTACAGAATTTGCTCCCAAGTTGGTTCCGTTAAAGCTTGTTTTACTTAATACTTGAGTAGCAATTGCGCAATTATCAGTACTTCCATTATTTACCATGGTAGTGGTTAATGTTGCCAAGCCACTTGCATTTAAATACAAAGTAATAGGAGTATTTACAATTGCTATTGGCTTAATGGTATCTAGCACAGTTACACTTGATGTTGCTGTTCTAAAGTTTCCACTTGCATCTGTTGCTGTTAAAGTTACCATATTAGCACCTGTATTGCTGCAATCAAACGTAGACTTAGACAAGCTTAAAGTTGCAACTGAACAATTATCACTAGAACCATTATTCACTTGTGTACTTGTAATAGTAGCACTGCCACTTGCATTCAAATAAACTGTTAAGTTTTGAGCTATTGCAATTGGCTTAATGGTATCTAATACTGTAATGGTTGCATTTGCTGTTGAGCTATTGCTAGAAATATCCATTACAGTTAAAGTTACAGAATTAGCGCCAACATTAGTGCAGTTAAATGATGTTTTACTCAAGGTTAAAGTAGTTACGCCAACATTATCTGTTGATCCATTGTTTACCAAAGCCGCTGTTACACTTGCATTACCAGTTCCATCTAAATAGATAGTTCTGTTTTGCGCTATAGCAACTGGCTTAATGGTATCCATAACATTTACTACAATCGAAGTAACTCTTGAATTGCTGCTATTATCT
>JBILVK010000058.1:0-19015 GCA_044370475.1 Bacteroidia bacterium | reverse complement strand
CAATGAACAAAAAGGAAAACCAGCTTTGGCAAAAATTGATGCAGCAGCTTTAGACGAAACCTTAAATGCTAAGCTATGGAATTGGGCCAAAGAAACAACCAAAGTAAATTTTCCTTTTTAAATAGTTAAACCATTATAACTGTAAGAGAATAAAGCGTTGTTAATTTCAATAAATTTATAAATGGCAATTCCAACAAGACTAAAGAGTATAAACGAACTTCATCGTTTCAACAATATCTCTGCACCCAATCATCCTTTGATTAGTCTAATAGATTATAGCGAAATAAAACCAACACCCGTAAACAATGAATTGAAATGGGTGCAAGAATTTTATACTATTTCAATAAAACGAAATGTAGTTGGTAAATATCGTTATGGTCAAGAATCATATGATTTTGATGAGGGGTTAATGACTTTTTTTTCTCCAGAGCAAGTTGTTTCAGTCCAATTGATAGAAGAAGATTTGAATAGCAATCCTTCAGGATGGATTTTAGCCATCCATCCTGATTTTCTATTTGGGACTTCTTTAGCCACAAACATAAAAAAATATTCATTTTTGAATTATTCCGTTCGGGAGGCACTTTTCTTATCCGAAAAGGAAGAAAATACAATCTTTGAAATACTTCAAAATATAAAAACCGAATATCAAGCGAACCTTGATCAATTCAGTCAACACATCATCATAAGTCAATTAGAATTATTACTTAATTATGCCGAGAGGTTTTATCAGCGTCAATTTTTGACACGTAAAATTTCTAATCATCAAATATTGGATAGATTGGAAATTCTTTTGGAAGATTGTTTTAAAAGTTCAACTATTTTTGATAATGGCTTGCCTACGGTTCAATATATTTCACAAAATTTAAATCTTACAGCAGAATATTTAAGCACTATGCTAAAAAGTTTAACAGGTCAAACAACACAACAACATATACACAATAAATTAATAGAAAAAGCTAAGGTAAAATTATCTACAACAAATTTATCTGTAAGTGAAATTGCGTATGAATTAGGTTTTGAACATTCACAATCATTCAACAAGTTATTTAAATCAAAGACAAAACAAACACCTTTAGAATTTCGAACTACATTTAATTAAAAAAAACAAATGCACACACACGGGTTTGGCAAAAGTGGAGGCTCAGCGGTTAGATAAAGCTTTTTGCTTCGTATCAAGTTAGGCAAAGACCTTTGGCTTTTAGAAGAAGAAAAAATTGAGTTATCATGCTGAAAAATGCAATTCAGGTGGATAAACAAAGAATCCAAAATATTCTATATGGAAACAAATACAATTAGCTGGGCAGATTTTGAAAAGGTTGAACTGCGGGTGGGCACCATTATAAGAGCAGAAAAATTTGACACCTTGCGCAAACCTGCCTATAAAATTTGGGCAGATTTTGGGGAGTTTGGGATTAAAAAAAGTAGCGCCCAAATTACCCATCATTATACTTGCGAGGAACTAATAGGAAAGCAAATTGTAGGCGTAACTAACTTTGCGCCCAAGCAAATTTCAGATTTTATGTCGGAGTTCTTGGTAACCGGTTTTGCAGATGAAAACGGCCATATCGTTCTGAACCAACCACAGATGCAGGTTCCTAACGGCAGTAAATTGGTTTAACATGCATTTTTTGCGCAAATAAATTTAGGTGCTGTAACTCGTTAATAACACCAAAGATCCAACTGCCAACACCCTAATTTATTCTTTACTCCTAAAGTATCTTGGGTAGAACTTAATACCAAACATAAAGGCAGTTGGATTAAATTTAGCATTGGGAACCCTTGCACCAGAAAGATTTTCAATGGGCGTTTTAAATATTCCGTTTTGGTAAGCAGAATAGAAACCTATAGCCCCTTTTTTCTCCATGGTTAAAACATATTCCACCTCAAAGTGCAAGTTTGGATTTGCTGAAATTAGGCTAATTTCATTGGTATTACCAGATGAAATTGCTTGCAAACTATTGTTATTTTGGTTGGTAAAAGTGACATAAGCATATTGTATGCCGGCAAATATCATCGGCTTCAAAAAGCCTCTTTTGCCCAATTTAAATTGTTGTCCATACCCTATCATGATGGATTGTGAGCTAAAACCAGATTTAATTGAATCACCATTATCCTTCATTAATAATCCATAGTTAAATGAAAAATTAACTCCCAAAACATGCCTATTCTTAATATGTATAGATTCGATTAAAAAACCCAAGGCATCGCTAGGAGGCTTAACTTTAGCTGTAGAAAATGCCACGGGATACTGGTTAAAATTGGTAGCTGCATAATTAAAACCAACACTTAAGGCACTGTAGTTCTGGCTCTTTACAGGTGCAACTAGTAACAGTAAAAAAAGCATCAAAACAATTCGGTTCGAACCAATGCCACTTACTGATAGCCTTGTTGGTTTAATACTGCCAGTAGCAGTGTTTACAGGTAGTTGTTTCATATCAATGGTTAACTTTTAAAGGTAAAACATAGATGAAGTAAAATGTATATGTAAATATAAAGCAATAATTCCTAAATGCAATCTATGCCCAATGAGACAAATTCTGTTACCTTTGCAAAATGGACAATCCACGGGTAATTCCTTTTAAGCAAATGATTATTGAGGAAGATGAGCATTTCATTTTTATCAATAAACCAGCATTATATTCTTCTTTAGACGATAGGCATGGCGATGTATTCTCAATTATTCGTCAGGCTAAAAAGCACGATGAAAACTTGCAACTTTGTCACCGCTTAGACAAGGAAACCAGTGGTATTTTAATCATTGCCAAAAACGAAATGGTGTACCGCGAGATGGCCATGTTGTTTGAGAAAAGGCAGGTAATGAAAATTTATCATGCCATGGTAGCAGGCACTTTGCAGGCAGATCAAATGACTATCGACTTGCCTTTGGGTCAGACCGCAAAAGGCGTTGCCAAAATAGACAAGCTAGCGGGCAAACCTTCTGAGACTTTGGTGAAGACTTTGAAAAATTACCGCCATTATTCTTTATTGGCGTGTATGCCTATTACAGGAAGATTGCATCAAATTAGAATACATTTGGCCTCACAAAATTTCCCTTTGGTGGCAGATACAACCTATGGTGGCACCATGCCTTACCTCTCTAAAATTAAGCCCAAGTTTAAGGAGGGCAAATGGGAAAACGCAGAGCCTATGATGAAGCGCGTTGCCTTACACGCCTACTCCATTCATTTTACTTTGTTCGAAAAGGAGTATCACATTACCGCGCCGTATCCAAAAGACTTTGCAGTTCTTGTGAAGTTGCTTGAGAAGTATGATAGTTAGGTAAGAGCTACTGGCGGCTGGCTCCTGGCAGCTGGCTGTTAGCTGTTAGCTATTGGCCATTAGCTTTTTGCGTTTTTTTTAATCGTTTAATCATTGAATCTGTGGCAAAACAAAGCTAGAGGGTAGCCTTCGCTTAAGTTTCGGCAAACAAAGCCAGAGGTTAGCCTTCGCTTAAGCTTCGGCTAACAAAGCTAGATGCCAGAAGCGGTATTGCTATAAACACAAATTAAACTATGGACTTTCCCTACTTAGCAATAATTAACTTTTCTAAGAAAATGCGTTCGGCGTTTTGGTTGAGGACTTCGATGAAGTAGAAAGATTGGCTGGCAAATTTGCTCAAGTCGAGGCTCATTTGCGACTTATCTATGGCTTGCAATAATACGGTCTGACCCAAGGCATCTATTACACGTATTTCTTTTAATTCTTGCACGGGAATACTTCCAAAATCTAAGGTCACTTTTCCTTGCGTTGGGTTGGGATACAAGTGTATAGGCACTTTTGCATTGCTAGAATTTAATCCGGTTGTTAAGAACAAGAAGCCTCCCCTTTTTGCGGTAGCAATGCCGGTTTCAACTTCTACATCACCGCTTGCTCCGGTATCTACCACTGCCATGATATGCGAGCCAGAAATCACCTGAAACGAAGCTGCATCTATGCCGCCAAATCGCACCTTCTGTGGTTCTACCGAATTAAAAAACTTACCATAAATATGCACCACACCATTCTTTCCAGCATAGGTTGGTGCAAAATAAGTAATCTGAGGAGCCTCAGCTTTAAGGGTAAGTAGAACATTCTCAATGATTCTTTTGCATCCCGAATCCGATGTAATAGTTAGTCGCAACCTATAACTATACAATCCATTATTAGGAGGTAGCCAAGATATCTTTACCGCATTGCTATCATTTGCCCCATAAACAGTGGCGAAGAGCATATTGGTGGTATTCCATAAATACTTACAATTGGCCTGCTTGGGAACAGCATAAATATATGGAGAATCTGCAACTGGATTCAATACCCCAGAAATAACCTGGTTTGTTGGAAGTGGATTCACCAATAAAGAAACCACCGCAGAAGACTTGCTGCAGTTATTAGAATCTTTCACGCTTAGGCTGTAATTACCTGTGGTACTAGCATAGTAAGTATCGCTTGTTTGGCCAGATAGCGCTATATTATTTCTAAACCATAAATACGTTTTTTTGGCCGAACCAATATACTTAAACATAACCATTGAGTCCTGACAAATGGGTGCTACCTGTGTGGGCGTAATGAGCACTTGTTGCTCTGGCAGAATGATGACTTCTATGGTATCTGTAGAACTGCAAGTATATTGATTTACCTTTTTAACAGCATAAAATCCAGAACTGTTTGGTAGAATTTTTTGCGACAAAGAATCTCCGTTAAAGGCAGTTCCATCAAGCTTCTTCCAGGTCCATTGGTTTACTGTTCCTCCATTGTTACCTGCATTTATGGTATCTGCTTTTCCAAAACAGAACTGCGCTTTTAGGGGTAATTGGCGCGTTGGTTCAGACCGAAAAAATAGCTTAAACTCTGCAGAATCTGTGCAACCTAATTGATCGTGAATGCGCACAAAATAAGTATTGGTATCATTGGCATATGGTGGTGTTATAAGGCAATTTGAATCTGTGCTTTGCGACCGTATTACTTGTTTTGAACCAAAGCCTCCTTTGTAGAATGTATATAGGTAAGCGTAAGAAAATGCTTGTCCGAATTTGCCACTGGCTTTTACTTGAATGGATTTGCTGCCGCAGAAGGAAGTGTCGGCGATGGTCACTTTTACAGAATTGCCAACATAAACAGAATCCCAAATTTCTGTTGAGCAACCATAGGGCATTGGAGGTGGGTAAGTGCTTACTTGCACGCCCACTTTGTGCCAGCCGCCTTTTCTAAACCCGTGCCTAAAGGCTTCATTGGTTTCGTAGGTGATAAATTGATTGGAATGTGGTTCCTTTTCTATCATGAACTTGGTGCCGTAGGGGTTGATGGATGCATTGTTGAGTAAGGTGTATCCAAATTCATAAAAGGAACATGGTTTACTCACTTTGGTAAGGGCAACCTTTGGGGTGGTTTTTACGGTAATGCTAAATGCTTGAATTTTCATCCCTGGGATAGGACAAACATTGTCTTTTGCAGTGGCCAAAAAATATAGGGGCGAGGTAAATGTGTCAGTGGCGGAGGGCGTCCAACAAAATAGCATACTATCTTGCCTTGGACCATTTGTGAGCCTTGTGGCAGAATCGTACAAGCGTGTGAAGGTGGCGCCTTTGCTCACCAAATTAGCTGGTGCATTCCATGACAAATGGGTACTATCACTTAAAGAATCTTTGTCGGTAGCAACCACTATAAAACACAATTCGTTGCCAGCACAAACACCATGATTATAATATAAAGGCTGTATAATATTACTTCCATCTTTGTTATAGACCTTTATATCTGGCGTGTTATTGGGTGAGCAATACAAGCTATAAAACAACATATCTCTCATGGTAATTCCAACGAGGGTAGGCACATTAGCAATATTTCGCCATTGCCTTACTTCAACAACAATGGGTGCATTAAAGATTCCCATTGGTCTGAACCGAATGGTGCCATTTATGGGGTCAAAAAAGGTTCCTTGGGGCGGCAAGCCTGGCGCTACTGCAGGGTTTTGGCCATTAAAGGGTGAAATGTAAGGAACGGAATAATACATATTCACTTTTGCATCTACCAAAGCATAACTCAATGAATCTCCATCTGGGTCTTTTGCCCCAATATTGTAATAAAAATCTTGTCCATAACACCCAATTAAAGTTGGATCAGAAGTAAAGGTTGGCGCATTGTTGCAAGGTGTAACACATCTATTAATTACAGCACTTGTACTAAATCCAACAGAACCAGAATTTGATATTGTAGTTATTCCATATGGTCTACAACAACTTGTATAATCCAATCGAATGTAGCAACAAGATGCTGGAATATTGGTTAAATTTATGCTGCCAGAAAATACATACAATTCAATTCCCGGACTAAAGGTGCCCGGTGTTCTGGTACCGCAATTGGAACAAATGGTTTTACCAATATTGCATAATTGTACAACATCAAATCCGCTTATTGAAGTAACCACAGATAAATATACCTGCCCAAAGCCAACACCTTCGCAAATGGTGGATGGAACTATTGAATTTGAAATGGCGCCCATTGCTGAGATGTGAAAGCCGCATGTTGGGTTTAAACTAACAGGACAACTTGTGCAAAATTGAACGCTCGAACAATCTCGATAAACCTTTGCGGTTACATTATAAACGCCTGGTGTGGTTGTGCATTGATAACTAATTTCTGCACCAATTTCATGCACCGCAAAAGTGCTTTTAGGGTTAAATAGCAGGGCAAAAACAAGGGTAAAAAAATAGGAGCATACACTTTTCATAAGCATTTTTTTAAGGTTCACATAGGTAAATTAGCACCTTTTCATAGAAGCATAAACCAAAGATAAAAAATATCTTTATAGAAATTCGTGCCTTTAATCAGCGAATAAAAATCTTATGAAAAAATAAAGATTAATTGGTGGAGGGAAGTCGTTAGTCCATAGACCATGGTCCATAGCCATTGAGGTTGTTGCTGGTGAGGATTAAAAATCCTCACCAGCATTCGGTTTAACTAGTGTAGTTTCTTTGCTTTGGTTGTATAAGGAAAAAGTAACAACTACTTCAATCAAAAACTATCGTCTATGGTCCATGGACTATGGACCTTACTTTCAAACTTTCTTAGAAGGCGCTTCTTCTACTATGCTTAAGTCGGTTGGGTTAGAAACCTTATCAGGTAATAAAGCAAAATCTATTACCTCATACATTTCTTTTACATAAGTAAAGTTAAGGTCTTTAAGGTAATTTTCACTGATTTCCAAAATGTCTTTTCTATTGGCCTCGCAGAGCAAAATATCAGTAATACCAGCACGTTTGGCGGCAAGAATTTTCTCTTTTACCCCCCCAATTGGCAATACCTTACCACGCAATGTAATTTCGCCGGTCATAGCCAAATGCGGCCTTACTTTCCTTTGGGTAAACACAGATGCCAATGAAGTTAACATGGTAACCCCAGCCGAGGGTCCGTCTTTAGGAACTGCACCTGCAGGCACATGTATATGCAAATCAAAATGATCGAACACTCGTTGATCAATGCCTAACCTGCCACAATTTGCCTTAAGATAACTCAAGGCAGTTATTGCAGATTCTTTCATCACTTCGCCTAGGTGTCCGGTTAGCGTTAACTTTCCCTTCCCCTTACTCAAAATACTCTCTACAAAAAGAATCTCCCCTCCTACACTTGTCCACGCTAAACCCGTTACCACACCAGCCACGTCATTACCCTGATAAATTTCTTTTTCTCCTCTAGCGGCACCTAAAATTTTCACCACCATTTCCTCATCTATCTTCTTCACATATTTCTTGCTCATTACCTTTTCGCGGGCAATGTGGCGAGCCACAGAAGCAATTTGTTTTTCTAAACCCCTTACCCCACTCTCGCGGGTATATCCTTCAATAATGATTTTTAAAGATTCTTCTGTAATTTCAAAATCCTTGCTCACTAAACCATGGTTTTCCTTTTGCTTTGGTATCAAATATTTTTTGGCAATCTGCACCTTCTCTTCCATGGTATAACCATTTATTTCAATGATTTCCATGCGATCTAATAAAGCAGGTTGTATACTATCTAAATTATTGGCAGTAGCCACAAACATTACGTGCGACAAATCATATTCAATCTCCACATAGTTATCGTAGAAAGTAGAATTTTGCTCTGGGTCGAGCACCTCTAACAAAGCGCTACTTGGATCGCCCCTAAAGCTCATACCCATTTTATCTATTTCGTCTAAAACAAACACAGGGTTATTAGACTTTACTTTTTTAAGGTTCTGTATGATCCTACCAGGCATGGCACCAATATAAGTTCTGCGGTGACCGCGCACTTCGCTTTCATCACTTAATCCGCCCAAAGCCACACGCGCATATTTTCTACCCAAGGCCTTGGCTATGGATTTACCCAAAGAAGTTTTACCCACTCCGGGAGGACCGTACAAACAAAGAATTGGGCTCTTCATGTTGTTTTTCAACTTTAAAACCGCCAGGTATTCAATGATTCTTTGTTTTACTTTTTCTAAGCCAAAATGATCATCGTTCAGTACTTTTTCAGCACGTTTTAAATCAAAGTTATCCTTGGTATTTTCGCCCCAAGGTAATTCAAGTAATACCTGCAAATAGCTTAACTGAATGCTGTAATCTGGCGCCATAGGGTTGGTTCGGCGCAAACGGTCTACCTCTTTAGAAAAAGCCTCAGAAACTTTGGCATCCCATTTTTTCTTTTTGGCCAGAATTAACAAATTGTCAATATCACGCTCGGGCGAATCGCCACCCAACTCCTCTTGGATGGCCCTAATCTGCTGCTGCAAAAAGAAATCGCGTTGTTGTTTATCCAAATCGCCACGCACTTTATTTTCTATTTGCGCCTTAATTTCTGCAAATTGATAATCCTTACGCAAAGCCTCCAACACCTTTTGGGCACGCGTTTTATAAGGAATCTCCTCTAAAATATCCTGCTTTACCTGAATTTCAGAATTGAGGTTAGAAGCTACAAAATTGACCAAAAAAGTTGGGCTCTTAATCTTATTAATGGCCATTGCCGCCTCGCTTGGCATGTGAGGCGACATATTAATTATTTTTTGAGAGAAGTCCTTAATAGATTCAGACAAAGCCTTAGACTCATCATCCTCCACTAAATCACCTTCGGGCAAGGCAGTAACCAAAGCCTTTATGTAAGGCTCCTCTTGCACGGCAGAATCAATCAAGAACCTACGTTTGCCTTGAATAACCGCCATAGTACTGCCATCAGGCATTTTTATCATGCGCAAAATAGTAGCTACGGTACCAATGGTATATAAATCGGCAAGTTTAGGCTCCTCAATATCTGAGCTTAATTGAGCAACCACACCCACTAATTTATCACCAGATTTGTAAGCCTCCTTTAATAACTGAATCGATTTATCACGCGCCACGGTAATTGGCATTACCACGCCAGGAAACAGAATGGTATTCCTAAGCGGTAATATTGGCAGGGTGGTAGGCAGATTTTCCTTGTTCATCTGGTCCTCCTCCTCTTGACTTAACAAGGAAATGAAGTCGGAACTCTCGCCTTCATCATTTATTATATTACTCAAAATCAATCTATCGTGCATAATTCCCATCATTACATTGTTAACGCAGCATTTGTGCGGCTTAATTATTTATCAATCCTTGTGCCATACCTATGAGTACTGACCAAAATACCTGTCGACCAAGATAGCACCTGCAATGGCAGCATTCAAACTTTCGGCCGCACCCATGCGTTCAATGGAGACAGTTTCTGAGACTAAATTGGCCAGAGAAGCACTAATACCAGAGCCTTCGTTGCCCAATAATAAAATCATACTTTCTGGAAAAGAAAATTTTCTGGCAGGTTTTCCCTCCATGCTTGCCGCAATAATTGGCATTTTCATTTGTCTGAACCAAACTGCCAAATCGCCATAATGAACCTCTACCCTGCCCAAACTGCCCATGGTAGATTGCACCACCTTTGGATTATAGCAATCAACCGTTTCGGGGGTACATAGTATTTTTTTTATTCCATACCAATCTGCTAAGCGAATGATGGTACCAAGGTTACCTGGGTCTTGAATGGTATCTAAGGCTAAAAAAAGACCAGTCGCAAGGTTTGGTTCGAACCGACCTATGGGGATTTGAAACACGCCAATTACCTCTCTTGGACTTTTTAATTGACTGAGTTGACTCATTTCTTTTGGGCTGGTGACATGCACCTCAACATCCGAAGAAATTAAGCTGGCGTGGGTCTGAAGCCATGAGTCTAAAGCAAAAATTTCTTGCGCCCGCAAATTTGATAACAATAAATCTAAAACCGATTTGCTACCTTCGGCAACAAATAGCTTATTTGCATTGCGAATTGATTTATCTTCGAGGGATTTTACAAATTTGATAGCAGCTTTAGTTAACATACGTTGGGCATTTATTAGCATCATCCTTTTGGGATTGATGCAGGCTTGCAATTTACCAAAACTTGCCAGAAAAGAAGGTCCATTTTTATTTAAAAATCAAATTGCTATTAAAGAGAAAAAAGAAGCCAGGTTGTTTACCAGCAATTTGGACGCTTATGTAAAACAAAGACCCAACAAATCTCTTTTTGGCATTAGTAGGTTTGGCTTACGTTTTTACAAGTTAGGCTCAAGATTTCCCAATACTTGGCTAGGTAGAACCCTTCAAATTAAACTGGGTGACGCGCCGGTAATCCTAGATTCTAACCTTATTGAAGCTTCTGTAAAAGGTATGACAGGTTTCTTGCGCACCGAAGGCTACTTCTACCCTAAAATCTCTTATACTGTAAGTGGCAAATTGCATAAAAAGAAAGTAAAATACCATATTGAAACAGGGCAAGCCTATCATATTTATCGCATAGAGCAGCATGTTGCCAACCGCAAACTCGACTCTATGGTGCGAGAGAATTTTGAACTAAGTTTTATTAGGCATGGCAATAGATTGAGTTTTGAAAATCTATTGAAAGAGAAAAATAGGGTAAATGATTACTTAAGAAATTATGGCTATTTTTCTTTTAATAAAGACTTGGTAAAATTTGATGTAGATACTGCTTTAAAAGACTACCGCGCCATGGTAGGTGTAAATATTGCAAATCCAGAAAATTTTAAAAAATACCATCAATATCAAATCAGAAATATTCATTTAGAAATTGAGAATGAAGATACGCTCTTACATCAAAAAGACAGTTTTTATCTACCAAACTTCACTTATAAGCCAAATCAATTTCCATTGAATCCCGAAATATTGGATAGGGTTATTTTAATTGAGCCCAATAAGTTATTTAACAACAATATTTCTAATGCCACCTTTAACAGGTTAAACGAATTGCAATTGTTTAAATCGGTGAACATGACTGCCATTCCTGCCAATGAGGAAAGTGATACCCCAACCGTAAATTACCTTATCAAATTGCAACCTAGCAAGAAGTACGATTTCACTATAGAGCCGCAAGTTATTACTTCCGATCAATCTAACTTAGTTACCAATTCTACAGGCAGAAATTATGGTATAGCTTCGCAAATAACACTTACAAATAAAAACATCTTTCACAATGCAGAAATCCTACAACTGTCGTACCGCATTTCTGTAGAGGCCCAAAGGGGAGGTAGTATTCCTAAAAACCCTTTTTTCAATAGTTTTGAATCTAACCTATCTGCTAGTCTGCAATTCCCTAAATTGGTATTCTTGCCAAATTTAGATAGGCAATGGACTAACTCAACCAATAGAAGTCAGATTACAGCTACCACCATTTGGGAGAAGAATGTAGATTGGATACGGAATGTATATGCTGTGGGTTTCAATTGGCAAAAGAATCAACCTTACTTTAATCAATATTTTGCGCCTATAGAGGTGAGCTATATTAAAACAGATTTCAATAGCAAGGAGCTTGAAGAACAGAGTCAGAACGACCCCTATTTACAAAGTGTGTTTAGCAATAACTTGGTTACAGCCGCGCGTTATGGCTTTGTATTTAATAACCAATCTAACATCCGTAAAAAGCACTATACCTATATTAAGTGGGATGTATTAGAATTGGCAGGAACTATCATAGACCAGGCTTATAAAGTATTTAATATAGCACCATCAGATAGCGGCTACAATACCTTTTTGGGGGTTCAATATTTTCAATACGCCAAAACCTTTGCAGATATTAGGTACAATAGGTACTTAGATGAAAACAACCGATTGGCAAGCAGATTAGCCATTGGCGTGGCACTACCCTTTGGCAATTCGCCAGATTATGTTCCATTCGACAAACGTTTTTTCACAGGTGGTGCCAATAGCATCAGGGCCTTTTTGCCCCGCTCTATTGGTCCGGGTTCTTACGATTCTGATAGCAGCACAGACCGCAGTGGCGATGTAAGATTGGAGTTTAACACCGAGCACCGTTTCAATATTTTGAATCATTTTTTTGAGGGTGCTATCTTTTTAGATATGGGTAATATTTGGCGCATCAAAGACGATGGAAGAACAGATGCCGTTTTTAATTTAAATACTTTCTACAAACAGTTGGCTGTGGGCACTGGATTGGGTTTAAGGCTAAACCTAGATTTCTTAATCCTTCGTTTAGATGCCTCTTTTCCGCTGTTTGATCCAAGGCGCCCAATTAACAACCGTTATGTATTGCGAGAATACAGTGATTTAGGCATCCTTTTTAGTAACACCATTTTTAATTTTGGTGTTGGTTATCCCTTCTAAATTGAGCTACTATTTTGTAAGCTAAAACTTTTAATTACCTCTTATTAACGTAATGGTTCCATGCACATTTTTGGGTGAATCATGGTTAAGCATTTGGTACTTAAAAACAAAGTAGTAAACCCCTTCTGGACAAATTGGACCGTTGTTATGGTCTTTGCCATTCCAATTGATGCCATCGTTAGAGATTCCATCCTTCTTAGATTCATAAACCTTGTTGCCCCAACGGTTAAATATCACTAGGTCGTATTCTAAATAACCAACAATGTCTATATCATAAGCATCGTTGTTGCCATCATCATCTGGTGTAAACACGTTTGGCATAATGATGCGCATTTCTGCAGGCAAGGTGCGTTTACAAACGCTATCCCAACAATCTTGGGCATTATAGGCAGTTAAACACACCACAAAAGACCCAGAATCGCCCACAAAGTTATGCGTAGGATTCTCTAAGGTACTAAAGTTTTTAGACCCGCTAGAAGGCTGTCCAAAGTTCCATTCATAACGAATAGCCCCTTGCGATTTATTCGTAAATTTCACATAAGGTAATTCATCTTGGTTCATGTCAAAATCTGCCAATACATCAGAAACATAAATGTCCTTTACAGCAGTATCTGTACAAATGGTACCCGGAGATATTGGATACATTTTAACCCTATAGGTTCCTACAAAATTATATTGATACTTTACAATGGTATCTGGATATAAGGTTTGTTTGGTGGCGGTGGTATCACCATATATCCATCCAAAACCAGGCACTAATTTTAAAGGATGCGCAATTAACTCAAATGGGGTTCCAATACAAACCGTATCTGGCGCTTCAAGGTTGGCGCGCAAAGACTCAACCACCCTAATGGTTCTGCGTGGTGCATTAATGTTAAGAGAATCTGGAAAAACAGATTGGCAGGTTTTATACTGACCGGTAAGCGGATTAAAAATAGTATCCTCACCCACCAAGTATAACTTATAAATGCCAGGTTGGGTATAAACATGTTTAACATTGGTGTCAATTTGCGTACTTGCTGTAGCATTATTTTGGTCCCTAAAATACCAAATCCAATTCACCAAAGGATATCCAGTAGTATTTTTAAGCTTCACTTCAAATGGCGCGCAACCCACGGTATCTGAGATAATATCAAACTTTGGTCGCGGACCATCAATCCAAATATTGGTAGTAACAGAATCCTTACATCCTTCATTTGTTTCCACCAAAAGCTTCACTGTATAAGTGCCATTGGCAGTAAAATCATGAACCGGATTTTGCAATAAACTATAAGGCTTATTATCGCCAAACTCCCATGTCCAGAACTTTATAAAATCATAGGGAGAATTGCCATACAAACTGCTAGAATCGCTATAAAAAGATTTATCTTCAAAAGACAAAATTTGTGGTGCACATAAATATCTTGGTTGCATCGGTTTGATCCGAGCATCTACATCAACTACTTTTAATAGCGTTCCAAAGGTTACGGTATCTCTACAACCTAAACTATCTACGGCCACCATGCGCAACCTATAATTGCCAACTCTGCTATATTTATATTTAGGTAAAGCCCCAGCAGTTATAAATCCTTTGCCATCTCCAAAGTCCCAATAAACTTGCTCCTTGCCTGCTTTAGCTCTGGTAGAATCTCTCCAAAAAAGATTGGTTGAATTGTAATAGGTAATATCATCTATGAGCTGTGCACTATCATTTAAACAAACAATGGGTTTGCTGGGTCTAAACGATTTTAAAAAGCCAAAATACATATACAGTTCATATAATTTACTACAGTTTCGGGTATTGGTGAGGAGAAGCGAAATACGTTTAATACCGGGTGTGTTGTAGGTAAAGTATTGACTTGGAATAATAGAATCTGTTGGACCAAAACTGAAGGTTCTCACACTACCTGGTCCGCCATTAAAATTAATTACTGCGGTTTTTAGACTGTCTTGAATAGAATCTGTGAGGCTTAACTTTACCGTAAATGGACCGCAACCGGTGTTGGTTCGAACAACCGTAAAAACAGGATTCAAAGGAAAGAACTTAAACATGTGGTGGTACCAAGCGGTATCATAACAATCGTTTCCATTCTTGTCTTTGCCGTTTTTAATGATGAGTCCTACCGTTACATAACCCAAGGGATTACAGGTGGTATTGTAAATATGTGTAAAGGTGTTTGCCAGCGTATCAACGGGTATCCATTTGGCGCCAGCACAAGCTGAATCTGGCATATACCAAGCCTTTTCCCGTCCGCAAGTAGGCAATGTCTTTTTAAGGTCGAAAGTAACCACTTCATTTAAACAAGGTTTGGCAGGCAAATAGGTTAATCCAGGCCTAATAGGAGTACTTGTGCTATCCCAACCGGCATCTGGTTGGGTTAATTTCATAGCTGCGGTGCTGGTATCAAAACATTGTCTGGAAATGTCGCCCAAAATCAACTTAGGTGAATAGCATTTATCTTCACCATTTTTGTATCTATGTTTAACGTTTACACTGTCTTTACTATATCTGCAGTTGAGGCCAACATTGATATTCTTTTTGGTATCTGTGGTGCAAGGTGGGGCAAAATCATCGTCAAAGTCCCACAAGGTATAGAGATTGGCATTTCCATAATAGCAAGAATGATCGCCCACTGGGGTTCTAAACAAAACGGTATCATGAATCTCGCATTGTATGCTGTTTATAATTGGATCGGGCCTTGTTTCAATTCTTGAAATAGGTCCGTAAATTTTAATGGTGGTATCTGATTTTACAAAGCAATTTCCAATTTTTACATACATACGAATTTCAAATTCGCCACAATCGTAAAAATTTATACTGTCAACAAACATATTAGAAGCATTGGTATCAACACGTGTTGGGTTGCCTACTTTATAAATGGCCCAATAAACGCTAGAGGCTCCAGGATAATTATTGTTTGAGCGAATGTTAAAACCGTTACCGTTATAACAAGAGCTGGTTATATCGAGGTAAATGGTGCTATCAATTTTATAATTTTCTCCTGCTGGCTTCAGCACAAATGTATCTCTGCAACCATTTTTATCTATCACGCTGAGCTTGGCGGTAAATATGCCTGTGGCGGTATAATTATGCACAAAATTTGTCCACGGACTGGTAGCAGTTTGTCCATCGCCAAAATCCCAATGGTAGGAGCTTAAGCTCGACAGAGGCATTTTAGAAGTATTGGTAAAGGTAACGGGAGTAATATTACATTGTTTGGTGTAGGTAGTTTTAAAACTGATGTCTTGCATTTTAGCATACACTGTTATGTGGTCTACCATTTCCTTACGGGCCATACAATTGTTTGCATCATATACCTCGAGTACCAAGGTATACACACCACCAAGTGGATTGGTATAAGTATGGCAAAGGGTATCTCCAGGCACAGGTGTTTGGTTGCTAAAACCTCCATCACCATATAAAAAGAGGCGCGAGTTAATGGCTGCATTATCTAAACCTGGAATAGAAAGGTCTTTAATGCAGGTATTATTTCCTTTATAACATTGGGTTAAGGCCGTAATCACATTAAAATTGGCCTTAGGATTATCAACTACTTGAATGGTATCTCCTTTGACGGTGCAGGTGCTTGCATTAGAAAAAGTAATTGTTACGCTTGGCACAAACTTGCCACGAGCGGGGTATTGGTAAACCGGACTTCCTTGAGAGCTGGTAGCAGTGTTTCCAAAATTCCAACTATAAGAGGTAGCAGTAAAACCTGCATCAAAGCTTACATTAAACAACAAAGTGTTACCTAAACAAACTTTGTTGGTGGCAGTTGTTACTTTGCAATTCTGCCCAAGTAAAAACGTAGGTAAAAGATAAAAAAGGAGTAGTACGAATTTTCTCATGCAATTCAATTTCATTGGGAAGGTACAAAATCAAGTTAAAAAAAATGCTTTAAAAGTTCTTAAATCCTTAGAAAGACGTATTTTTTTACATGAAATGAATTGATATAAGGGGTTTACAATTCAAGAGTAAGACCAATTTAAGACGGATTTGGTTGTAAGAGAAAACAATAATTTAAATGATTACATACCTGGCTTTAATAAAAAAGGCTGCTTCCTTGTATGTTGGAAACAGCCTTTTAAGCTCATAAGCACCCTATTTAAGCACCAAATTGCCTTAAGTGATGGTCGAGGTGCTTATAAAACATATTGTTCCATTGAATGGCATTTAATGAACCAAAAGAATGAGATTCTTTTCCTTCAAAATTGCTTGCACCTTGCTCTTGAACCTTTTTAATATTTTGAATGATGCGTGTGCGTTCTTTTTCAAACTCGCGCTCATCTGTAATGATAAAAGCTGGAGCCGTTTGCGAACTCTGTTTGTAGGGCACCTCATTGGTGACAATAGGTTTTACAAATGACTTCAAAATAAGCTTCATAATAAAATTAGGTTTTGGATGCTTGCTTTCGTAAACCATTTCATAGGTTACGTTGCAATGTGCCAGCATTTGAGCCACATTCATCTTCCCCCATTTTGCCTCGGTTGTGGGAGTTAAACTTTCAATTCTTTTGACGATTTCGTTACAAACAGAAAGATCAAAAATACTAGGTAATGCCATATTTATTAATTGGTTTTTTCTTCGTTCTTTGGTTCAGACGGAGCCTCTGCACTTTCTGGACCTTTTAAATAAGTTGGCAAATTAAGTCCAGCCATGTTAAACAAATCATTTAAAGGGGGTACTGTTTTCATCATGCCAGCAACAAAATTGGCGGTAGAAGAATTTCCGTTTTCATTAGAGCCACTTCCAGAATCCCAAACTGTGATTTTATCTATTTTAATATTTTTAACAGCTTCAACTTGGGTTCTTACCAACTCAGGTAGTTTTTCAATTAATAATAATTGGAAAGCCTTGTTAGGATCACCACCTGCAGCAGCAACTACCTGTTTATAACCTTCTGCCTGTTTGGTTAAAATTTCAAACAAACCTTTAGCCTCAGCTTCCATTTTGGCAAAAATAGCATCAGCCTCACCTTTGGCATTTTCTCTAATGGTTTCTGCCGCAGCCTGCGCTTCAATGATGGCACGTTGTTTGGCAATTTCTGCTGGAATTACAATATTGGCAATTTGTGTAGAACGTTCTCTTTCCGAACGAGCCAACTCTGCTCTCTGTTCTGCTACATAGGATTCTTCTAAGGCTTTAGCCTGCTGCACCTTTTCTGCAGTGATGGCAATTCTGAGCGATTCTGCCTCTTTTTCTCTACGCAAAGCTTCTGAATTGGCGATGGCAATTTTGGCCTCGTTTTCACCTTGTATGGCAATGGCATTAGCCTCAGAAGTTTTAACACGTGTGTCTCTTTGTGCTTCTGCCTTACCAATGGTTTCATCTTTAACAGCAGTAGCAATACTAATTTCTTTGTCTTTTTGGGTGATGGCAATTTTTACATCGCGGTCTCTATGCGTTTCGGCAATTTGTGTATCCTTTTCTCTATCTGCTATAGCCTTACCTGTCTCCCCTATCTTCTCTTGTTCTGCTACACTAATTTTAGCCTCATTAATTGCTTTGGCTGCCGCTTCTTTTCCTAAAGCCTCAATATAACCCGATTCGTCTTTGATATCCGTTACGTTAACATTGATTAACTTAAGTCCAATTTTCTTTAATTCACTATCAACATTTTTAGAGATATTATCAAGAAACTTATCTCTATCTGAGTTAATCTCCTCGATGGTCATGGTTGCAATAACCAAACGCAATTGGCCAAATAAAATATCTTTTGCCAATTCTTGAATTTGCTCTGAAGACAATCCCAACAACCTTTCTGCGGCAGTGTTCATGCTATCTGTTTCTGTAGAGATGGCAATGGTAAACCTACATGGTACATCTACCCTAATATTTTGCCTACTTAAGGCATTGGTTAAATTTGCTTCAATAGATAAAGGCTTTAAATCTAAGAAGGCAAAATCTTGAATTACCGGCCAAATAAAAGCACCGCCACCATGTACACACTTTGCAGAAGTACCACCAGTGCGACCATAGATGACTAATATTTTATCTGAAGGGCAACGTTTATAACGAGAGATAAGCGCTGAGATGGTTACAAACAGCACTACTGCTGCAACCACAATAAGAATTAATGGGGACATATGTTTTTTACTAAATTGATTCTACAATAAGAAGTTGGTTGTTTTCTACACCAATTACTTTTACAATGGAACCGGTGGCGATGCTGTTGTTAGGGGTAATGGCATCAAGTTCGTGCACCGAACCTTTAACACTTATGATTACTTTTCCTTTGCCACTTTTATGAGCAGGAATGGTTAAGTAAACTTCGGCAGTTTTATTGAGGGTGTTTGAAAATTGAAAGGAATTATTCTCTGCCAATTTTTGCACTTGCTTAATGATAAAAAAGAATACATAAACAAAGAGCACACCCATGATTAAAGACAAAACAATTAGAAAAAATGGATTTGAAATGGA
>JBILVK010000243.1:0-19021 GCA_044370475.1 Bacteroidia bacterium | reverse complement strand
AAATATTACAATGAGTGCTGCTGCTGGAACCAGGTCGTTAACCGGAATTCAAACCCAATCAGCGGGTAGTTTCTTGATTGGTGGATCTGGACCCAATATTATTGGGCATGCCACCACTGCAAATAGTATTGCATCTGCAAACAATGGAGCTATTATTGGTATTACTAATACTTCAGGCGGTGTAATTACCATAACCAATAACACTTTGGCCAATGTAAATATGACCAATATTGGAACCACAGCTGCTTTTAGAGGAATAGTATCTACCTCAGGTACAGGTACACAAACAATTACCGGAAATGGCGTCTATAACATTTCCTTAAGAGGTACCAACACAGGCTCTGGTTTAGCAGCAGGTTTTGTGGGAATCGGTGTTTCATCAAGTCCAACTTCATTGGTATTGTCGAACAATACAATAGGAGGTTCTTTGGGGGTAAATTCAAATTTACAAGCTGGTACGCATACCATGGTGGGTATTGCATATTCAGGTGGAGGTGCTAATAACTTAATTCAAAACAACACCATTAGTAATTATAGCTCAAATAGTACCCATACAGGAACAACAACTACAGCGGCAATTAATGGTTTGTTTATTTCTTTAGGAACTAATAACATTTCTGGAAACACCATTCAAAACCTAAGGTTAGGAAATGCAAGTGCTTGGCAACTAAATGGAGTTTTGGCAAGTGGAGGTGTAAATACTATTACAAGTAACAGTGTATCTAATCTATCTACCATTACAACGGCAAATGTGAATACAACTACCAATGCCATGTTGAATGGTATGTTGTTGTCTGGATCGAGTTTAACCACAGTTACAAACAATACAATTGACTCACTTACCTCTACTCCAACCACGGCCGCGGGTACAGAAATTCAGGGTATTTATTTGGTAGGTACAACGGGCAATGTGGTAACGGGCAATGTGGTTTCAAGAATCTTGACCAATAGCAGTGCCATTAGTCAAACCAATCCATCTATCATTGGTATTTATGTAAATACATTTGGTTTGAACCAAACGATTTCGCAAAACACCATTCAAAGTTTGGTGAATTCGAATGCAATAGCAACCCCATTTATAAGTGGTATTATCTATAGCGGCAGTACCACTTTGGCAGGCAATACCTCTTTAATTGCTAGAAATAATATTCATAGTTTTGGTTTATCAACCTCAGGAATTGGTGGTTTTGCAGGTATTCATGTGGTGGGTGGTGTAGGTACCTTTCAAAACAACCAAATTAGATTAGGATATAGTCCAGCTGGGGTTATTTTAACTGGACCATATATTAGAAGAGGATTTTATGTTTCTGGATTCTCTTTTGGTGGAGCTCTAGGTTTAAAAATTTATCACAACACGGTTTATGTTGCAGGCACGCATGCTGCAGGTACAAGTAATACAGCGGCAATTGAATTTACGGCAAGTGTTTCAACTGGAACTGCAGTTGTAAGAAATAATATTTTCTCAAACGTTTCATCGGGTGGTACGGGTTTCCATTGTGGAATTAAAGTATTTGCAGCAACAAACATCAATAGCAACAATAATTTATATTATTTCCCAGGAACCGGAGGCAGAATGGGTATGCTGAATTTAACTGCGTACTCAACTATTACAGGCGCAACTGGCTGGGCTGCTGCTACTAGATTGGATGGTAATAGTGGTATTAGCGATCCTAATTTTGTATTGCCAACTGGTACTTCTACAACAGGAAGTGTTAAATTACAATCGCCAACTCCAGCTGAAGGCATGGGTGATGCAACTGCATCAGTTGCCGATAATTATGACGGGTTGGCACGCGGAACAAGAACACCAGTGGATGTGGGAGCCGATGCTGGTAATTTTACGTTATCTACAGATAATTTTGCGCCAATTATTGCTTTTACAGCCTTGCCAAATACATTCCTAACTAGCAACAGAACACTAACTGTTTCTATAACAGATGGTGGAGGAATACCAATCACAGGTTTGTTGATTCCTAGAATATACTTCAAGAAAAACAATTTAGGTTCCTATGTTAGTGCTGCAGGTACTCTCGATTTAGGTACTGCAACCTCAAGTCAGTGGAGCTTTGTGATTGACCATTCTTTGGTGTCAGGAATAGCTCCCAATGATTCAATTTATTATTATGTGATTGCACAAGATTTGGCCGGAAATATCGTTTCATCAAGTCCTTATGCAGTTGCAACAGATGTAAATACCATTATATCAAATCCAAGTCCAAATGCCATTTTAAATAATTATAGGATGACCAGTACTTTAACATCAACAATTTTGGTTGGTACCGGAAATCCTATTACCAGTTTAACGGCCAATGATGCTACTGGATTGTTCTTTAATATAAACAATGGAGCCATTAGTTCTAATACGGAAGTGCAAATTACCAGTAACCTTACAGAAAATGGAGCTGCTCAATTAAATTCTATAGCACAGGTAAGTGGTGGCGTGTTAGGTAACTATGGATATACTTTAACCATCCGTCCTTCAACTAATACACAATATACTATCAGTGGTGCAGCCGTTTCTGGTTTAATTCGTTTAAGTGGTGCTAGCAACGTAACCTTTACTGGAGTATCACCAACGGGTGCGGCAACTGATACCAATTTGGTGTTTATGAATACAAGTAATGCTACAGTGTTTCAATTTTCAAATGATGCAACAAATGAAGCCTTAACTAATTTGGTTATTAGAGGTGGAAATACGAGTACAGGTAGTGGATTGGTGTTAATTGCTGGAGCAGGTGTTGGTTCAGGAAATGATAATATATCTATTACAGGATGTAATATTTATTCAAGTGCTATTGCTGCATCACCTTTTGCCAATGCAATATACTTAGTTGGTACTACCAATAAAGAAAATGATAATATCACCATTCGCAATAACAATATTTTTAATTTTAGTAATGGTGGTGTTATTCTATCAACTGGAACAGGAAATGCAATGGTTATTAAGGATAATCATTTTTACAACAACAATCCAGTTTTACCAACAACAGCTTTAACTGGTATTCAAATTGCTAATACTTTTAGCAATGGTGATACCATTTCAGGAAACTACATTGGTGGTAGAGCAAGGTTTTGCGGAGGTACAAGTTTAACTAATACTGGTGCCGTTGCTTTTACTGGTATTATTTGCTCTGTTGGTAGTGCAACAGGTGTGAGTATACAAGGAAATATTATTCAAAATATAACGTATAGTAATGCAACTGCCGGTGCATTTACTGGTATTCAGGTTACTCTAGGTGTTGCCAATATTGGTGGTGTTAGTGGAAATACCATTGGTAGCACAACCCTTGCAAATAGTATTGTGCATGCTGGAAATTCTTTGGTAACAGGAATTATATATAGTGGTTCAAATGCAGTTGTAGTAAGTAATAATAATGTTGCCAATATTGCACTTAATAATTCATTAACTGCAGCTAGTTTAAAAGGGATAACTGTTTCTACAACAACTAATGGTATTACCGTTAATAATAACAATGTAAATAACCTTTACACTACCTCCGCAAATATTGGTTCAACCAATTTGGCCTCATTGGTAGGTATTGCAATTAGCTGTAATGGAAGTTCGCAAACAATCAATAACAACGTTATTAGTAATTTAAATAATGCTGGTTCAAGTGCTACAGCAGTTAAAGTTATAGGTTTAGTTTCTACGCTTGGGGTTAATAATATTTCTGGTAACCAAATTAGGAATTTAAGTAATTCAAACACCAGTACAGGAACAATAACTTTAGCTTCATTAATTGGATTAATGCATACCTCCAGCTCAACAGGCGGGGTAATTGCTAATAATTTAGTAGATACCTTAACTCAAAATGCATATGGTTTAACCCAAACCATTGGGATTTATGCAACAGGTGTAAGTTTATCATTGACCGATAATATTGTTAGGAGAATTAATACCTATTCAACCTCAAGTTCTACGCTCTCTTCCTCTGCAGTAATTGGTATTGCATACAATGGTACCTCTGCCAATATCAATATTTCAAGAAATACCATTCATTCAATTTATAGCTTAAATAACTTAGCAAACTCTGGTCACTCACTTGTTGGTTTATATACCTCAATTTCTACTGCAGGGACAAATGTTGTAAATAGGAATACTGTTCACAGCATTAGTTGTAATTCAACAAATCCTGCTAATATTCATGGTGTGTTTGTAAATGCAGGAACTACTACCTATACCAATAATATGGTGCGTTTAGGATTTGATGCTGATGGAACACCTTTAAATCAAGGTATGTATAATATCTTTGGTATTACCTTAAATACAGGTTCTGCCAATAATTTTTATCATAATTCTGTTTATGTAACGAACAATTTTACTCAGCCAACTCCACCTTATTTAAATACTCATTTTACTGCGGCGTTTAACCAAAGCACCACAGCTTTTGGAATTTTAAATATTAAAAATAATATTTTCATGAATGATGGTGTTAACTTCAGTACAGGGAATTACACCACTAGCGGTGTTCATGCTGCTATGAAGTTATTTTCAACCTCATTTGTCACTTCTAATTTCAATATTTTAAATATTGGTGATACTTTAGATGGTGCTGTTTATGTGATGGTGGGTTCGTCTAGCTTGGGAGCTAGTAATCTAAATTATACTTTCTTTAAAGGATTTACTGGAGTAGGAAATTTGCCAAGCTGGCAGGCTTCTAATCAAATTACACCGTTCGACTTTAATAGTGGTGCGGGCAACCCGTCGTATAGCAGCGTAGCAGGTAATGCCAGTTTAGGTAGTTTAAGGTTAAATGCGAGTAATCCAGCTGAAGGTGCAGGTGATCCAAGTTTGGCTTTGGTTGTATTGGATGATTTTGATGGTGGCCTTCGCAGTGATTCAACAGGAGTTGATATTGGAGCTGATGCAGGAAACTTTACCAAATCACCTGATGTGTTTGCACCGGTTATTACCTATACTCCATTAACAAATACAGCTACCTTAGCCAATCGTACCATTAATGTAACCATAACAGATAATATAGGAGTTTCAAATACACTTGGTTCAAGACCAACCATGTATTACAAAAAGAATAGCAATGCTACATTTACAGCTGCAGTTGGTACATTTAACGCTGGTATTTTAGCAAATGGAACATGGTCGTTTAGCTTCGACCATACTTCAATTAGTGCTGGTTTAGGAGATACGGTTAATTACTTTTTTGTAGCTCAAGATGCCGCTCAGAATACAAGGGTTGCACCAATTTTTGGTATCGCATCAGATGTAAACTCTATTCAAGATACTCCAAATGTTTTGAGTAGTTATCTTATCTCTTCGCCACTACCAACTGTATTAAATGTTGGTCCAAGCGAAACATACAAATGTTTAACTTGTGCTGGGGATACAGGTTTGTTTAATGCCATTAATAATGGATTCTTATCTGGTAATACAATAATCAATATCAATGGCGACACTTTAATTGAAAGTGGTGCAGTAGCATTGAATAATTGGTTAGAAACTTCTGGTGGAGTGCAAGGTTCATATAATTATTCTTTAACTATTAGACCAGGTACAGGAGGTTCAAATACTAAGAAATTAATTGTAAGTGATTTTGCTGGTAGCACTTTAAGGTTTGTTGGTACTGATAATTTAACTTTAACTGGCGTTGGTGCTGGAGGAAATTCAACTGATACCAATTTGGTTATTAGAAATCGTAATTTAACCTCTGGTGTTATTAGTTTAACGAATGATGCAAATAGAAATACTTTTACAAATTTAATAGTAGAGGGTAGGTCAAGCGGAACTAATTCATTATTTACAATTGGAACTACTGCTAACACTACTGGTAATGATTCTTTACTAATTGCTAATTCTTATTTTAGGGCAGATACCTCGAATACAAATGCTGGAAATGGTTTAGTATCTAGTGGAACAGTTGGAAAAGAGAACGATAATATCACCATTCAAAATTGTCACTTTGCTAATTTTAACCAAGCAGCAGTGTTTATGAATAGTGGTACGGGAAACAATATTGTTATTAGAAATAATCATATTTACCATAATTCGGCAACTCCTCCAAGTTCTGCTTTATTTTTAGGTATTATTTTTCAAGGAACAACCCTTTCTAATAATGATACCATAACAGGTAACTATATTGGAGGTTCTGGTCCAAATGCAGCTTTACCTAGTATGATTGCCGCCAATGCTTCTGGCGTTGAAGGTATGCGTATAACTGTAGGTTCAGTTACGGGAGTATATATAAATAATAACACCGTTCAAAACATTGTAAATAATAGTGGAGGTGTTACGGGTTTAAATATTGCTGGTGGTATAAATGTAGTAAGTAATAATACCATTGGTTCAGTAAATACTAATAGTCTAACCTCAAATGCAAATGCTGCTGTTGTGGGTATTGTTTCTACTACTACCTCGGATATCACCATCCAAAATAATACCATACGTAATTTGTTCTCAAATAATGTTGGAACCACAGTTGCCTCAAGAGGTATCATGGTTTCTAATGGATCTGCTAATTTCTCTTTAATTTCTGGAAATACAATCAGTAATTTAACTACCCAATCAACTAGCTCAAGCTCTACCATATCATCTGCTTTGGTGGGTATTGGTATTTCTTCATTTAGTCCTTCACAAACAATTACCAATAATAGCATTAGTAATTTAGTGAACACAAATACAGCGGTTCATTCTGCAACAGCGTATGGTATTTTTGCTACGGGGGGTCTAAACAATATTTCAAGCAATAGCATAAATGGTATATATAATCCATCATCTTCTGCAAGTACAACAACCTTTGCGGCAATTAATGGTATAATCAATTCTTCAAGTACCGCAGCGCAAGTGATTTCAAGCAATACGATTATTAATCTTAGAAATTTCCCTCTAATTCCGGCAAACACGCAGGTTAATGGAATCATGTTTTCGAGCAGTCCGGCTGGTGTAAACGCAAGCAACAATGTGATAAGTAATTTGAGTAGCAATAGTGTTACTACTGGAATTACTACAAGTAGTGCTATTATGGGTTTAAGTTATAATGGCTCTGGTATTAATAATACTATCTTAGGAAATACCATTCACTCGCTTAGTTTAAATACTCCAAACTTTAGCAATACACAAGTTATTGGATTGTTTTACCAAGGAACAACCACAGGTAATAACCTTATCACAAGAAATACAATCCACTCTATTAGAAATACCAGCTTAGGAAATGGATTAATAATTGGTTTACAAAATAATAGTGGATTTGGAACATTCAGTAACAATATTATTAGGGTTGGAATTGATTCTGCAGGCATTGCATCAAGCAACCAAATAGAGGTGAGAGGTATATTTCATAATACAACTATAGGCTGTAATTATTACCACAATACTGTGTATGTGGGAGCCTCTCCAAATGCTGGTACTACGCCAACTTACGCATTTTTTACAGGTTCAACCATCACCACAGGTTTTGTTTTAAATCTTAGAAATAACATTTTTTATAATGCATCTACCAACTTAGGCTCAGCAAATGGATTCCATTATGCTGTTAAGTTAAATGATTTATTAAGGTTAAATAGTAACAATAACCTTTTTGCGGCAAGCGGCAGTGGTGCTATGTTATTTGGGACTTTAAGTAATTTCAACTCTTTACGCGGTGCAGGAGGCTGGAATGTTGCCACTGGCTTAGATTATAATAGCGGGGTTACTTCCACACCTTTCTTTCAAAATGCTACAGGAAACGCAACACTTGTAAACTTAAGATTAAATACAAATAATCCTGCCGAAGGAGGTGCTGATGCAAGTATTTCTTCATTGGTTTCTGTTGATATTGATAATAACAGCAGGGCCGGATTATCTGGTGCAGATATTGGGGCACATGCTGGTACATTTTCTATGACTCCAGATGTGTTAGCACCAACAATTTCTTTTGCTACATTAGGAAATACAGGAGATAATATTGGTCCAAGAACGCTAGGTAACGTACTTGTTTCGGATCTTGGTGGAGTTGACTTAACAGGCCCTACTTCTGCAAGATTATATTACAAGAAAGGGGTTAATGGTGCTTATTCAAATGTGGCGGCAAGTACCAATAGTGGTAATGCAAATAGTGCTACTTTTAGTTATTCTATTGATTATACTTCAATAGGTGGTGTTGCCTCAAATGATACTATCTTTTATTATGTACTTGCTCAAGATTTAGCGGGTAATGTTATTTCCTCTGCTCCATTTGCTGTTGCAACGGATGTTAGCACTGTTGCTGCTCATCCTGTTAATCCTAATTTCTATGTAATCTTTCCAATTATACCTGCAAACACGATCTTTAAAGTTGGGGTTGGTCAAGCTTACACCTCGCTAACAGGTTCTGGTGGTATGTTTGAGTTTTTAAATAACCGAAGTATTGCTGGAAATATCGATATTAGAATTAGTTCAGATTTAAATGAATCAGGTTTGTTCGGTTTGAACCAAATAGGTGAGAATGGGGTAGGAAATTATTCAGTTACTATTAGTCCTGATAGCGCTACTTCAACAACTCGATTGATTAGCGGAACTTCAATTTTAGGTTTGATTAGAATTGATGGTGCAGATAGAATTAAGTTTACAGGTATTCCGTCGGTAACTGGAGTTTCAACAGATAGATTATTAACTTTTAGAAACAGCTTTACCAATGGTGCTACCTTCCTATTTATAAATGATGCTTCAGGAAATAAAGTCTCTAATGTTATCATTGAAGGAGCAACCAATGTTGCAGGAACAGGAGTAGTTCAATTTGGAAATAGTACAGGTTTGTTAGGGAATGACAATGACACTATCACAAATTGCCTTATTAGAAATGATGCTTCACTTATAGCACCTTCAGGTTTACCTATAGCAGGTGTGTACTCTAATGGTACTTTAACTGCTTTAAACTCTGGTAACGTTATTGCCAATAATGAAATAAGTAACTTTACCACAACTGGAGTATTTGTTGATGCTATAAATGGTGATTCTTGGAAAGTAGATAACAATAGTTTCTATTATAATTCGGCTAGCTTACCTACGGGAACTCAAACAGGTATTAATAGTTTGGCAGGGGTTCTTTCAAATGGAAGTTCATATTCTGGTAACTTCATTGGAGGTAGAGCTGCTCTAGCAGGAGGCTTGCCATTTACAAGTTCAGCCTTTGGTGTTTTCACAGGTATCAATTTAAATGTTGGGGCTAATACAACCGCCACCGTTAATGGAAATACCATTGCGAACTTTAATTTAATTACAAGCTCATCTGGATTTACAGGAATTAACCTGGCTGCTGGTTCGGCTATCATAAACAACAATCAAATTGGTTCAGCCACAAATACAAGCAGTATAATTTCACTTGGCACAAATACGATAACTGGAATTCAATCTAGTTCACCCAATACCGTTTCAATTAATGGTAATAATATTCAGGGTATTGTTTCTAATTCTGGAGGCTTTACTTCTTTTAATGGTATTAATGTAACGGATGGTATTGTAACCATTAATAACAATACCATTGGGCATGCAAGTACTGCCAATTCAATTACTTTAAATTCGAGTAGCTCTTCTTTAAGAGGAATTTCAGTTAGTGGGATTTCAAATTCAATAGCACCTACAACCTCGGTAAGTAATAATACCATTGCCAATATCAATGTAAATTTAGCTGGTGGTTCTAGTTTTTACGGTATAAATTATTCTGCACCAAGTGCAGGGATTTTATCTAACAATATCATCAATAATATCAATACCTTAAGTAATTCTACGGGAATAACAACCAATTGTGCTCTCACTGGAATTCTTTATTCTGGTAGTTCACCATTGGGGGTTAGCATTGATCAAAATATTATCAATGGATTGTATGATGTGAACACAGGTTCTGCGAATACAACTGTCATGGGTATTTATGTTTCAACAGCTATTTCCCCTGAAATAAAGCGAAACAAAATATATGATCTAAAAAACAGTTCAACAGGAAATACTTTATTGTCGCCACAGATGGCCGTTGGTATTGCTTTGAATTCAAATGCTTCTACTGTAAATCTTTATAATAATCAAATTTCCTTGGGAGCAGGAGCCACTGATAATACTCAATTTATTGGAGTTTGGCAACAAGCCTCTGGTGCATTTATTGTTAATTTAAGATACAATTCAATTGTTATCTCTGGAACTGTTACTAGTGGGTCGTTGCCTTCATATGCTTATATGCGTGGTAATAATTCAACAGGTGAAATTACCTCAACCACAAGTTTGGTAAACAATATTTTTGCTAATAGTCGCTCTGGTGCTAGTGGCAAGCATTATGCCATCGCAAACATGGTTGCCTCGCCTGGAGCAATTACTGGAACTGGTTGGTTGAGTTCAGCCTCGAGGTATAATTTACTTGCTTCCAATTCTAATACAGTAGGATTGTGGGGTGCCACAGATTATAATATTAATACTTGGCACACTGCATCTGGTAGTGACTTGCTTTCTTATTTTGTTTCAACTGGAGGAGGAACTCCTGCAGGATTTGAGCAATCTATTAACTTAAGTAATTTATTTACCAATATTGCCACAGGCGACTTAAGCATTCAAAACACTAACTCAGAATCTTGGTACCTTAACGGTAAAGGTATTGCTGGGGCAAGTTCTACTAATATAAATGTTGACTACTCTAACGCATCTAGAGGTACCACTTTAGGTTACCCAACTGATATTGGTGCTTTTGAATTCTCTACCAATACAACTCCTCCTTCTGCAGTAGCTGCTGGTACAATTGGTTCAAGCCAATTACAAACCGTGTATTTTGGTGGTAGAGAAATTGGTAGAATTAATTGGGTAAATACTACTGGTAGTTTCCCATCAGCAGTTGATGTGAAATATTATACTGGAGCAAATCCAAGTAATATCAATACCAATTATACTTATTTAAATAGTTATTACAATATGACTGCCACTGGTGGTTCAGCTTATAATTACAATTTAACTTTAACATATGATGATGCCATGTTAGGAAATATGTCTAACGAAACATCATTAAACATTGTGAAGCAAACAGGAAGTAATCCTTGGAATCCATTGGCTTCTGTTTCCTCAGTGGATGCTGTGAATAACAGAATATCTAACACAAGCAATATTTCGGAATTTGGTGTATTTGCTGGTTCAAATCAGTGTGCTCAAGTGCCAGTATTTACTGGTAATGCCGTAGTTTGTGCCTCCTCTGTTCAAACCTATTCAATTCCATCAGAAGTTGGTAGGACTTATACTTGGACAGCAAATGGAGGTGTAATTAATTCGGGTCAAGGCACAGCGAATATTTCTGTTACTTGGGGTGTTGATGGAGCTGGTTCAATTATTGTGCACGATTCATTAATCAATGGCAATTGCTCTATCAAGGATACTTTGGATGTGTTAATTAATCCATTGCCAGTTCCTGTTATTAGTGGTTTAACTGCTATATGTGAAAATAATAGTACAACTTACTCTACACCGAGCAATGCTGGTAGGTCGTTTACATGGTCGATAAGTGGCGGAGTAATTAGCAGCGGAGCAGGCACCAATAGTATTAATGTTGCTTGGGGTAATGCTGGTGCGGGTTCTTTAATTGTAACAGATTCGGTTAATGTAACTGGATGTAAAACAACTACTGGAGCCTATAACGTAGTAATTAATGCATATCCAACTCCTGTTATTAGTGGTTCCACCATTGTTTGTGAAAATACATCATCTACTTATTCTACAGGTTCAAACAGCGGTAGAACTTATGTTTGGACAGTTAATGGAGGATCTATTGGTTCAGGACAAGGTACAAATAGTATCTCTGTAGATTGGGCAGGAAATGGAATAGGAACTGTAATGGTGAGTGATTCGGTTAATTCAACTGGTTGTAAAACCACAACTTTAGCTTATAATGTTACCATTAATCCTGTTATTTCTGCAAATACGATTTCAAGTGCACAAACCATTTGTACTGGATCTGTTCCAAGCAGTATTATTGGTTCAGCACCAGCTGGAGGTAATACCACCTATACTTATGCATGGGAAAGCAGCACCACAAGTGCATCTGCTGGATTTACAGCTGCAGCGGGCGTTAACAATGCTTCAAATTACAGTCCGGGAGCTCTTTCAACTACAACTTGGTATCGCAGGATAGTGAGTGCAGGTGTATGCTCAAGCAATACAACTTCTGCTATTGAAATCACGGTTAATCCAGTGATTTCAAATAATTCAATTTCTTCTGCGCAAACTATTTGTACGGGTTCAACTCCAAGTACCTTAACAGGTTCAACTGCAACAGGAGGAAATGGTTCAATTACGTATTTGTGGGAAAGTAGTACCACCAGTGCTTCAGCAGGCTTTAGTGCTGCTTCTGGTACCAACAATGCAGCAGATTATAGTCCGGGTGCATTAACTGCAACAACATGGTACAGACGTTCTGTAAGTGCTGGTGTTTGTCCAACCATAACAACTTCTGCCATTGAAATTACAGTTAATCCTGTACTATCAAATAATTCAATTTCATCTGCGCAAACTATTTGTACGGGTTCAACACCGAGTACATTAACAGGTTCAACTGCAACAGGTGGAAATGGTTCAATTACGTATTTGTGGGAAAGCAGTACTACAAGTGCTTCAGCAGGCTTTAGTGCTGCTTCTGGTACTAACAATGTAGCTAGTTATAGCCCAAGTGCATTAACAGCAACAACATGGTACAGACGCTCAGTAAGTGCTGGTGTTTGTCCAACCATTACCACATCAGCCATTGAGGTGACTGTTAATCCAGTAATATCAAATAATTCAATTTCTGCTGCGCAAACCATTTGTACTGGTTCAACACCAAGTACTTTAACAGGGTCAACTGCAACAGGCGGAAATGGTTCAATTACCTATTTATGGGAGAGTAGCACTACCAGTGCTTCAGCAGGCTTTAGCGCTGCTTCTGGTACTAACAATGCTGCTAATTATAGTCCGGGTGCATTAACTTCAACAACATGGTACAGACGTTCTGTAAGTGCTGGAGTTTGTCCAACCATTACAACATCTGCTATTGAAATAACTGTTAATCCTGTGATATCAAATAATTCAATTTCATCTGCTCAGATTATTTGTACTGGTTCAACACCAAGCACCTTAATAGGTTCAACTGCAACAGGTGGAAATGGTTCAATTACCTATTTGTGGGAAAGTAGCTCTACCAGTGCTTCAGGAGGCTTTAGTGCTGCCTCTGGTACCAACAATACCGCAAATTATAGTCCGTCTGCATTAACAGCAACAACATGGTACAGACGCTCAGTAAGTGCTGGAGTTTGTCCAACCATTACCACATCAGCCATTGAAGTTACTGTTAATCCAGTTTTATCAAATAATACCATTTCTTCTGCACAAACTATTTGTACTGGTTCAACACCAAGTACTTTAATAGGTTCAACTGCAACAGGCGGAAATGGTTCAATTACCTATTTATGGGAAAGTAGCACTACCAGTTCTTCAGCAGGTTTTAGTGCAGCAAGTGGCACTAATAATACAATAGATTATAGTGCGGGTACATTAACTACTACCACTTGGTATAGAAGAACTGTAAGTGCTGGTGTTTGTCCAAGTATTACAAGTTCGGCTATTGAAGTTACTGTAAATCCAGCTATTGCTTCAAATACTATTTCTTCTACTAATGCTGTTTGTGCAGGATCTGCACCTGCAGCGATAACGGGATCATTACCAACAGGCGGAAATGGGGCTTATACTTATTTATGGGAAAGTAGCACAACAAATGCAAGCACAGGATTTACTGCTGCATCTGGTGCAAATACAGGTCAAAATTACTCACCAAGCACACTTGCTGTTACCACATGGTTTAGAAGAGTAGTAAGTGCTGGTGTTTGTCCTGCAATTAATTCAGTTGCCACTGAGGCAACTGTTAATCCATATCCAACTCCAGTTGTAGTTGGACCAAGCACAGTTTGTGCAAACTCTGCAACTGGCTATTCAATTGTTTCAAACACAGGTAGAACCTATGTGTGGACAGTAACAGGAGGTACATTGGCATCAGGACAAGGTTCAGCATCAATTAGTATAAATTGGGGCGCTCCTGGTTCTGGTACAGTAGTGGTTTCTGATAGTGTAAACGCAACAGGATGTAAAACTACTACTTCAGCTTTTGCTGTAAATGTAAGTAGCAATCCTAGTCCAGTTATTTCTGGAAATGCTGGTGTTTGTCAAAATCAAACAGTTACCTATTCTACACCATTTAGCTCTGGTAGTGCCTATATCTGGCAGGTAACAAATGGTACAATTGTTAGTGGATTAGGAACAAACGTAATTGGAGTAATTTGGCCAAATTTAGGCGTAGGTTCTTTAATTGTAACCGACTCTATCATGTCTGGTGGTTGCAAAACTACAACAAGTCCATACGCTACTACTATCAATTCAAATCCAACTCCAACAATATCTGGATTAACTAGTATTTGTGAAAATAATACTGCTAGTTATTCAACTCCGTTAAATGCAGGTAGAAGTTATTCTTGGAGTGCAAATGGAGGAACAATATCTTCTGGTCAAGGTACAAATAGCATAAATGTATTATGGGGTGCAGCAGGAGCTGGTAGTTTAATGGTTAGCGATTCAATCAACTCAACGGGATGTAAAACAACAACAGCCTCCTATAGTGTTACCATAAATGCCTATCCATCACCTGTAGTTTCAGGCCCAGTTTCGGTTTGTGAAAATGGAAGTGGAACATATAGTATTGCTTTAAATTCTGGTCGAAGCTATTTATGGACTGTAAATGGAGGCGTGATATCTGCAGGACAAGGCAGCAATTCAATTACTGTAAATTGGGCAAGTGCAGGTGCAGGTAGCGTAATGGTTAGTGATTCTGTAAACGCTACAGGATGTAAAACAACAACCGCTGCATACACAGTAACTAAAACTGCAATAATTTCAGCAAATACTAGCACTGGATTACAAACAATTTGTAATGGATCAACACCAACATCTATAAATGGATCAACTCCATCTGGTGGAAATGGGCCATATGTTTATTTATGGCAAAGTAGCACAACTAGTGGTATAACTGGATTTGCGGATGCAAGTGGAGTAAACAATACTTCAAATTATTCACCATCAGCTTTAACAGCAACTACATGGTTTAGAAGAATTGTTTCTGCTGGTGATTGTCCAGTAAATAATAGTAATGCTACTGAAGTAACTGTTACCCCAGTAATTGGAGGCAATAATTTAACTGGAGCTCAAACAATTTGTACAGGTTCAACACCAACTTCCTTGGTTGGTTCAACACCAATTGGAGGCAATGGACCATATACCTATTTATGGGAAGTTAGCACAACAAGTGGAACGAGTGGATTTACTTCAGCAAGTGGTACAAATACTAATATAAATTATAGTCCAGCAGCTTTAACAGCAACAACTTGGTATAGAAGAGTTGTGAGTTCAGGCGATTGTGCTCCAATAGTAAGTGCAGCGATTAAAGTTACTGTTAATCCAATTATTTCAAACAATACTATAAGCACACCTAATCAAATTTGTGCTGGTGCTGTACCATCAACAATAATTGGATCTTTACCAATTGGCGGTAATGATTCTTATACCTATTTGTGGGAAAGTAGCACTACTAGTGCCTCAACTGGATTTAGTGCTGCAAGCGGTTCAAATAATGCTGCTAATTATAGTCCTAGTTCACTTTCTGATATTACGTGGTATCGTCGTATTGTCTCTGCAGGAGTTTGTCCTTCAAATACTTCAGTAGCATCTATTGTTCAAGTAAATCAATATCCAACTCCAGTAATATCTGGGTTAACAAGTATTTGTGAAAATAACAGCACTACTTATACCACACCTTCAAATTCTGGCAGAACCTATGCTTGGTTTGTGAATGGAGGAACAATAAGTTCTGGCCAAGGAACAAATACTGTTTCAGTAGCTTGGGGAAGTGCAGGAACAGGAACATTAATGGTGAGTGATTCTGTAAATGCTACAGGATGTAAAACAACAACATCAGCATATAATGTAACCAAAAATGCTTATCCAACTCCTATAATATCTGGTTCCGGAACTGTTTGTTTAAATTCTTCAACTAGTTATTCAACCCCTGCAAATTCTGGTAGATCATACATGTGGACAGTTACTGGTGGTGTAATTGGCAGTGGCCAAGGAACTTCCACAATTACTGTAAATTGGGCAGGTGTTGGTGCAGGTTCTGTGAATGTTGTCGATTCTGTTAATTCAACAGGTTGTAAAACTAGTGCCTCAACATTTATAGTAAATGTAAATAATAGTCCAACACCGAATATTAGTGGAATCACTTCAATATGTGAAAATAACACCGCCACTTACACTACTCCAAATAATATTGGTAGTGCCTATATTTGGTCGGTTGTTGGAGGAAACATTACTAGTGGATTAGGAACAAATACAATTTCAGTTTTATGGAATACTGTGGGAACAGGTTCTGTAATTGTGAAAGATTCTATTATGGCTGGAGGATGTTTTACTATAACTTCATCATATAATGTAGCAGTAAATGCTTATCCAACGCCAGTTGTAAGTGGAAATAACTTGGTATGTATTAATACTAATCATACTTATTCAACACCATCAAATTCAGGTAGAACCTATACTTGGAGCATTACAGGTGGTACAATTACTTCAGGAATAGGTACTAATTCAATTGGTGTATTGTGGAATACATCTGGAGTAGGAACGCTACTTGTAAAAGACTCTGTTAATGCAACAGGATGTTCTACAATTTCTTCAATTTATAATGTAACAGTTAATCCTATTATTTCTAATAATACAATTAGTGGTGATCAAACAATTTGTACTGGAACTAGCGCTACTACCTTAACTGGAATAGCAGCAATAGGTGGAAATGGTAGCAATATTTATTTGTGGGAAAGTAGTACAACTAGTGGGTTAACTGGTTTTGTACCTGCAACAGGAACTAACAATACAGCAAGTTATAATACAGGTGTTTTAACAACTACCACCTGGTATAGAAGAGTTGTGAGTGCAGGTGTATGCGCAAGTAATACTAGTGCCGCAGTTCAAGTTATTGTTAATCCTGTAATTGCCAATAATACTATCTCTGGTGCTCAAACTATTTGTCATAATACTGTTCCTACAAGTGTATCTGGAAGTACTCCAACAGGAGGGAACTTAACTTATACCTATTTATGGGAAAGCAGCACAACAAGTGGATCGGCTGGATTTGCAGCTGCAAGTGGAACAAACACAGGGGCAAATTACGCTCCTGCTTCATTAGCCGTAAGCACATGGTATAGAAGAACAGTTTCGGCTGGAGTTTGTACACCAAATGTGAGTGTTGCTATTAAGGTAACCGTAGAAGATGTAACTAAACCAATTGTTTTGGTAAAAACTGCCACCAAATATTTAGATGCAAGTGGAAATGTAACCCTGGATTTGGCTGATATTGATAATGGAAGTACTGACAATTGCGGAATTGCATCAAGAACAATGAGCAAAACAACTTTCAATTGTTCAAATGTTGGTGCTAATAGTGTAAGGCTAATAGTAACCGATTTGATCGGAAATAAAGATTCAGCAACTACTACTGTTACCATTGCTGACACAATTAAGCCAATAATCAATACAGTGCCATTTACAGCATATTTAGATGCAACAGGCAACACAACAATTTCTGTGGCTAATGTTAATAATGGCTCAAGTGATAATTGTGGAATTCAATCTATGGTATTGAGTAAAACTGCCTTTAATTGTACAAATGTTGGTTTGAACCAAGTGCTTTTAACTATTACAGATGTAAATAGTAATGTTAGGTCGGCCTTTGTAAATATTACTATAGCCGATACAACTAGGCCATTAGTGAATGTAACTACTGGTATAGTTTTATATTTAAATGCTTCTGCAAGCATTCCTATTACAACAAGTATGATCAATAATGGAAGTTCAGATAATTGTGGCATTGCAAGCATGACAGTTAATCCTAGTACCATCAATTGTACTCATATTGGAATTACTCCGATTACCTTAACCATTACCGATGTAAATGGCAATGTAAATTCAAATGTTACTAATGTTGTAGTGTTTGATCCTGTTGTTCCAGTAGCTAGGCCAAAAGCTAGATTAAATGTCTATTTATCTTCTACTGGTCAAAGTGTAATAAATGCCAATATGTTGGACAGTGCGAGCTCTGATAATTGCACATTAACAAGCAAAACCATTAGTCAAGCTACATTTAATTGCGGCCACATAGGTGAGAATACCATATCATTTACAGTTCAAGACCAAAGTGGAAACTCTAATGCAGTTAATACTATAGTGAATGTAATTGATTCAATTAAACCAATTTTATCTGCTCAAAATGTTACTCTATATCTAAATTCATCTGGGTTAGCAACATTAACAGCCAATCAGGTAAATAATGGGTCTACCGACAATTGTAGTTTAACTAGTATGAATGTTAGTAAGTCTTCTTTTGATGGAAGTAACCTTGGTGCAAATACAGTATTGTTTACGATTTCGGATGCTAGTTTAAATACTGCATCTATGAATGTCACAATTACTGTATTAGATACCATGAAGCCAGTTGCTATAGCGCAAAACAGAACTATCTATTTAGATGGAACTGGTAATGCAAGTGTAACAGCGGCTTTGGTAAACAATGGATCAACAGATAATGTTGGTGTAACTACTTTAACCTTGAGTAAGACATCATTTAACTGCTCTAATGTTGGCGCTAATTCTGTAACTTTAACTGTTGGAGATATTTCTAACAATAGCTCAACAGCAAATGCAACCATTACAGTATTAGATACCATTAAGCCAATTGCAATAGCTCAAAACTTAACAGTTTATTTGAATGCAAGTGGCAGTGCTACCATTACAAGTACACAAGTGAATAATGGTTCTAGTGATAATTGTTCAATTGCAACTTTAAGCTTGTCTAAGTCTACGTTTGATTGCAGCAATACAGGTGCTAATACGGTAACTTTAACAGCAACAGATGCAAGTGGAAACTTTAGAACAGCAACATCAAGTGTAACTGTGCTAGATACCATTAAGCCAATAGCAATTGTAAATACTCCTATTACTTTGTATTTAAATGCAAGT
>JBILVK010000156.1:0-5700 GCA_044370475.1 Bacteroidia bacterium | reverse complement strand
AGAACCATGGAACCTCATGCAACAATTAAATGCCGAAAAGGAGGTAATTGGCATGTACCTTTCTGGCCACCCATTAGACCCTTACAAAATTGAAATAGATAAGCTTACCACCCACAAATTGGGCGAACTTAGCGATCTAGGTCCGCTTAAAGGAAAAGAAGTAAAAGTGGCTGGTGTTGTAACTGCCGCAGATCACAAGGTTACCCAAAAGGGTAAAAACTATGGCAGCATAACCATCGAAGATTTTACGGGCAGCTATCAAATGGTACTATTCCAAGACTCCTACATCAACCACAGAAGGTTTATGGAGGTGGGCTATTTTATTTACATCAAAGGCCGTGTAGACAACCGTTGGCAGAAGGAAAACGACTTTGAATTAAAGGTTCAAGGCATGGAAATGCTTAACGACGTACGCGATAAATATTTTGGCAAAATAACCATTCAACTCGAGTTGGATAAACTTAACCGCGATATTTTAACCCATTTTCAAAGCTTAAGTAAAACCAAACCGGGCAATTGCGTGTTAAATTTCGATATCATTGATAGTGGCGAGAATGCCTCCTTGCGCATGCTTTCTACCAAAGTAAAATTTAGTCCCAACAATGAGGTATTAGATTGGCTCGATGAGAATGGTCTAAAATATAAATTCAATTAACCTGACAAAATGTTGCATTTTTACAGATGGCATTTATCTTGCAATAAATAAAAAACTTAAAAATAAATATGGCATTAGAATTAACAGATAGCAACTTCGAGGAAGTGGTGCTAAAATCAGACAAACCAGTATTGGTAGATTTTTGGGCAGAATGGTGTGGTCCGTGCCGCATGGTTGGTCCTGTTGTAGAAGAACTAGCAAAAGAATACGAAGGTAAAGCCGTAATTGGCAAACTAGACGTAGACAACAACCCAAGAGTAGCTACAGAATTTGGCATCATGAGCATTCCTGCTTTATTGTTTTTTAAAGATGGTAAGGTAGTAGACAAACAAGTAGGTGCAGTTCCTAAACATGTTTTGGCGGGTAAATTAAATGCCCAATTGGCATAATATTTTCTCATTTATGATAAAAAATGCAAATCAATTTTGGTTTGCATTTTTTTTTGTCCGAACCAAAGCGCCATTTCTCTTGATTTACGCAGTTTTTCAATTATTTTGCAGAGAATAATATGAAAAATAAGCTTTCCATTTTAGCCTGCATACTTCTGGGAATCATACTCCTTTTTTATAGGTTTAGTTACCCAGCGCTTATTTCTAAAGAACCTTTAAAGATAACCACTTGGGATGCCTATGGTTATTACCTCTATTTGCCATCTACCCTTATCTACCACGATGTAAAAACCCTTGCTTTTCAAGATAGCATCGACCAAAAATATCAACTTTCTGGAGGCGAATTATACCAAGCCAATAAGCATGAAAAAACAGGCAATTATGTTTTTAAATACTTGGGTGGAATTGCCATTTTGCATTTGCCTCTTTTTGCTGCAGCGCATGTATATGCCTTAAATAGTAATTATGAAGCCGACGGATTTTCGGCACCTTACCAAAATGTCATAGGCTTTGGCGTGGTGCTATATGGCATACTGGCACTCTTTATTCTAAGGCGGGTTTTATTAAACTACTATTCAGATGAAGTAACTACCCTAACCCTTCTATTAACAGTCCTTGCCAGCAATGCCATACAATATTTTTCAATAGACAATGCACAGAGTCATGCACCCATATTTTTTCTGTATACCCTCATATTATGGTTAACCATTCAATGGCATAAAAAGCCAAGTATGTGGGTAGCATTTTTGGCAGGTTGGGTAATTGGCCTAGCAACCATCTCAAGACCCACAGAGGCCATTATGGTTTTAATTCCCATCTTATGGGGTACCCAATCTAAAGAATCTGCCAAAGAAAAATGGGCCTTGGTGAAAGCCAATTTACCCATGGTGTATTTAGCTGCTCTAGGAGGCATCATTGGAATAATGCCCCAACTGTTGTATTGGCAATATGTAACAGGTAGCCTTATTTATGATGTAGGTAGTTCATGGCGTTTCCTTACTCCTTTCTTTAGGGTTATATTTGGCTTTGAAAAAGGTTGGTTTATCTATACACCCGTTACTATATTTTTTGTGGTGGGCATGTTTTATATCAAAACATATCCTTTTAGAAAATCTTTGTTGTGGTTTTGCTTACTCAATATTTGGATTATCATTTCATGGAGCGATTGGAAATATGGTGGCAGTTATACCACCCGGGCATTAATGCAAAGTTACCCTGTGTTTGCGCTCGCCTTCGGCGCTTTTCTGCAGCAATATTGGGTCGGACAAAAAAAATATGTCATTGCAATTTTAGGCCTTTATTTAATTGGGGTAAACCTGTTTCAAATATGGCAATACAATACAACTACCTTGCATTATTATGATATGAATAGGGCTTACTATGGCCAGATTTATTTAAATCCAAACCCAACGCCCTTGCAAAAAAGTTTGATGGATAATGAAGATTGGGTGAGCAATGAAGAGGATTATGCAAGCTGTTTAATCTATAAAAATGAGGGCGTTCAGACTATGCATTTTTATAAAGATAGCAGCAATGTAATTTATCAAAGTATACCCAAATTGAAGGGAGTTAATTATTTAAGAATAAATGCTTCTATTAAAACCTCCCCTGGCATGGGCGGTGGGTATTTAATGTGTGAATTAAAGCTAGGAGAACAAGTAAAAACCAATAAGGTGAGGTTAACTTACCCTATGTCTGTAAAAGACCAATTTAACAGTTATAGCTTTTATGTTGAAGTGCCATTTGGTTATGATGATGCAGAAATGCATCTGCGTTTGCAGACAAATGAAAACCTAGATGGTGAAATTTCGAATGTAGAAATAATTGGTTTGAGCCAAAACAATTAACAATGGGTAAATACACAATTACTGAGCAAGATTTATTGCAGATATCCAATTTAGAATTGCTGGCAAGGCAAGTGGTAGAGGGCTTCTTAACAGGCTTGCATAAGAGTCCGTACCATGGTTTCTCTGTTGAGTTTGCAGAGCATAGGCAGTATAATAATGGAGAAAGTACGCGTAACATAGACTGGAAATTATATGCCCGAACCGATAAATTATTTGTAAAAAGATTTGAAGAAGAAACCAACCTCCGCTGCCAAATTGTAATAGATACATCGAGCTCTATGTATTACCCCATGGAGGGTTTAAACAAGATTCGATTTAGTGTAATTGCAGCGGCATCGCTTATTCAATTAATGAAAAAACAACGCGATGCATCGGGCATTTCTTTGTTTAACGAAGACCTTTGGTTTCATACCCCTGCGAAGCTTGGTTTGAGTCACCAAAAATTGATGTTTTCTAAACTGCAGCAATGTATTTCTGAACCTATGTTAAATAAGGGAAGTGAAATTAGTAAGGTACTTCATGGCATTGCAGAGGGCATACATAAAAGATCGATGGTGATACTTTTTAGCGATTTGTTTCAAAGCGGCAACGACGATTTATTTGCGGCATTGCAACATCTTAAATACAATAACCACGAGGTAATTATTTTTGATGTGCATGACAAGCACAATGAAGTAGAATTTGATTTTAGTCACCGACCCTATATTTTCAAAGACAGCGAAACAGGTGAGGAGCTTAAGCTACATCCCAACGCCGTTAAAGAAAGCTATTTGGCCGCTTACCATGATCATCAGCAGGCATTAAAACTAAAATGCTTGCAATACAAAATTGATTATAACGAAGCCATTGTAGAGAATAATTTCAACCAAGTGCTGATGCCCTTTGTGATGAAGCGCAGGCAATAAGCTGCTTTAAGGGAGGGTAAAAACTTTACAAATTGCGGATTCCAATAAGTATGATTCAAAAATGCTAAACGGCAGGAAAATAAAAAAAGTAGATAGTTCTCAAGAAGAAACGTAATCGATAAAAAAATAAAGGTGTTGGTTTTAATTCTTAGGGAAATTGCTCTCAACAATAAAAGTTAAACTACCCTAGCATAAAGAAAAAATAGACCGACAAAAAACGGATAGATTAGGCTAACCTGCTATCAAAATCAAAAACAACGTGATTAAAAGATTTACCAAAACACTCCCCTTCTACATAATATTTTTACTTAAGCTACTCTTAAGTTCATTGGTTATAACTACCATTTTAAGAGTTGCTTTATTGGCCATATCAACCTACCCAACGCGTGCTTGGCGAGAATTAAGTTATTGGCAGCCCTTGCGTATAGGATTACAATTTGACAGTGTAATCATGGCGTACCTGCTTGTAATGCCCTTTTTTTTATTAAGTGTGATGCATTTTGCGCGAAAACAATTTAAAGTGCTTAGCTACTTTTTAATCACCTATTTTACGGTAGTTTTCCCTTGCGCCCTTTTTATCATGATGGGCGAGATTCCTTATTTTAAGTTCTTCAATAATCGTTTAACAGAATCTGCCTTACAATGGATAAACACACCAGAAATTGTGTTTCAAATGATTATCAGTAGTCCGCTTAACCTTAGCTTTTTAATTATTACTCTAAGCGCATTTATTGGTTCAGCCACCTACCTATTTAGATTTACAAAAAAGTCATTGTTGCAAAAAATTTGGGTCGAACCAAAACCGTTCGCGAATCAATTGAGCACACAAATTCTAATTTGTTTTCTGGCCACGGCCCTTTGTTTTATGGGACTACGTGGAAAGATAGACAGGCCCATTAGACAAGGCGATGCGTTTTTTGGCAACGACCCTATCCTTAACCAGGTTGGACTTAATGGCGTGTTTACCCTCATCAAAAGTTTTACCGACAAGGTAAATTTAATGGACAATGAAACGGCCTTGGCAAATACACTTTCCTTGCTGCAGATTCAAAATACTTACCCAGAAATTTCGCCTATAGCAAGAGCTGCTGCTGGCAAAGATTCCTTGCCAAATTACAATGTAGTTTTGGTCTTAATGGAAAGCATGAGTGCCAATTATATGAGCACCTTTGGCAACCCCAATGCGCTTACTCCCAACTTAGATAGTTTAAGCAAATGTTCTTGGTTTTTTAAGCAAGCTTATAGTGCAGGTATACATACCAACAATGGCGTTTTTTCTAGCTTATTTTCCTTTCCAGCACTAAAACGCATCAGGCCCATGAGCACGCTACCCACCAGAGAATACAGTGGCTTGCCACATGCCCTTAAACAAAAAGGCTATACCAATTTATTCTTTACCTCGCACGACGAAACCTTCGACAATTTGAGTATGTTTATTCCAGCCAATCACTTTAACAGATTGTATTCGGCTAAGGATTACCCAAGCGATAAAATCATAGGTACTTTTGGCGTACCCGACGATTATTTATTCACCTTTGCCAACCAAGAACTCAACAAACAAAAAGAGCCCTTTTTTGCAACCATACTCACCACCAGCAACCACGATCCATACGACGTACCCAGCTATTTCAAATCGCATCGCAGCGAAACAGATTTAAAGGCCGTAAATTATGCAGATTGGTCTATTGGACAATTTTTAAAACAAGCCAGCAAAAGTTCTTGGTTCAAAAACACCCTCTTTATTTTTGTGGCAGATCACGGCTTGGTAGTTGGCCAAAACCCCTATGATTTACCCCTATCCTATCACCACATACCCATCATTATGCATGCTCCCAGTATTCTGTCCGAACCAAAAACGCATGAAGGATTTATAGGGCAAATAGATCTTTTTCCAACCCTCATGG
>JBILVK010000155.1:0-5717 GCA_044370475.1 Bacteroidia bacterium | reverse complement strand
CCCAATGAATCTTTAAGAAAGCCAGGCCAGATATAGGATGCGCCTGCTAAACAACCAAAAATGAGTGTGATAAATAGCAGAACCAATGCTGTTTTAAGATAGAGTTTTCCAAAATTAATTTCCTTCATGCGCTTTGGGTTTAATCATTCCAGAAGAAAAGATTTCGAAACTACGTGGGTCGCTTTTGCCGCTTAAATTTACTTCGCTTAGGAAGGTAGAAAGTGCCTGCATTTCTTCCTTGCTTAACTTAAAAGCCGGCATTTGTTTGGTGCCAGATTCCACCATTGCTTTTAGAAACAATTTGCCCTTGCCTTCTTGTGCCATTAAATTGGTAAGGTCGGGACCCAAATAGCCACCTAATCCAAAGATTTGGTGACAGCTTTGGCAATTGTGTTTTTGCCAAACCATTTTACCATCTGCCACTTCTTTTGAGAATTCTTTTTGTTGTATCTCGCCCTCAGAAAAATAAATTCCAGAAGAAAATACCAAGAAAGAAACACACAAAATTAAAAAAATATAAATGGGCTTCATTCAACTCATTTTTTAATTTTTATCCTAATGTCTACCGCTTTTAAATAGTTGGGGCCTCCTTTAAATGGATTGATGTCTAATTCGTTTATTTCTGGTGCTAAATGTACCAGTGAAGATACCCTTACAATGGCATCTACATACTTTTCAATATCAATTCCTTTTCTGTTTCTATAACCTGTTAAAATGGGATATCCTTTTAAAGATTCTACCATTTCTATGGCTTCTTCTCTACTCAAAGGCGCTAATCCGTATGCAACATCTTTTAATACTTCAACGTGTATTCCTCCCAATCCGCACATAATTAAATGTCCAAATTCGCCTTCTTTGGCGGCCCCTACAAATAACTCTTCGCCATCTACCATTTCCTGAACCAATACTCCTTTAGAATCTGGTATTTTTAGCATCCTGTTAAATTCAGACACCAATTTTTCCCAAGAATTAATGTGCAAACTAACTCCGTTTACTTCTGTTTTATGAACCGGACCAATAACCTTCATAGCCAATGGAAATTCCATCACTTCTTTAGATTTAACTAGGTCTTCTAAGTTCACACATTCAACTTCCTTGGCCATTTCTATTCCTGCGGCCTGAGCCAATTCCCTAGCGTTTTCTGGATTTAAATAACCATCCACATTTTGATTGATGATGCTTCTAATTACACCATCTTGCATATCAGCTAATTTAGCCAAACCTAAGGCAGGTGCTTGACAAAAATAGACATGTGGTAGGGCTGAACCTAAGACCACTTCATCTGGAAAATTGATATTTCCCTTTGCTAAGAATTGATTAATCTCTTCTTTGGCATTAATGAGCGATGGCAAAACTGGATAGATAGGTTTTTTACAGCTATCCATTTTCTGATCCAATATTTCGTAGGCGCGTTTTACATTAAATAAACCCGGACTTCCAAATACCACGATAATGGCATCAATGTTTTCTTGCTTCTCGCAAAAATCGATTATCATGCCCAACTGCTCTGCTGTGCCAGTTGCCAAAAAATCTATGGGATTGCTAATGGTAGAACCTGGGTGTAGCTTTTTTAAGAGCTCGTCTGCTTCATTATTTTGAATAGGAGGTACACAAAGTCCTCTAGAGCTTAAAGCATCGGTTAACATCACTGCAGAGCCACCCGCATGGGTAACAATGGCAATGTTCTTACCTACCAAAGTCTTGCTCTGAAAAATACATCCCACAGAAATTAACTCGGCTCTTCCACTGCAATACACAATGCCTGCTTTCTTAAAAAGCGCTCGTACCACAGTATCTGAGCTCGACATTGCACCAGTATGCGAACTAGCGGCTCTGCTGCCCGCTTCTGAGTGTCCAGATTTGATGGCCGCAATTTTGCATCCTTTTAGAATAAGAGAGCTTGCATGCTTTAAAAACTTAAAGGGATTTTTGATACTTTCTAAGTAAAGCAATTTTACCTTAGCACTCTTACCTTCTTCATAGTTTTTATCAAGGTATTCTAATACCTCTTCAATGCCCGTTTGCGAAGCATTGCCAATAGAATAAACATTGGAGAAGCGCAATCCTGTTGACTGTGCAGCCTCCATGATAAATACTGCGGTTGCTCCAGAGCTCGAAATTAACTCGCATCCATCTGGGTAGAAAGTAGGAATAGGAGAGGTAAATACCCCTTTATAATTCTCGTTAATAACCCCAACACAGTTAGGACCTATTAAACAGGCATTGGCTTGCTGAATAATTTGCAACAATTCTATCTCGAGCATTTTTCCAGCAACACCGGCCTCACCAAAACCAGAAGAAAAAATAATAAAAGCCTTTGTGCCTTGTTTACACAAAGTTCTAATAGGTTCTATTGCGCTTTCTGCTGGAATAGAAATGATAGCCAAATCAACCAGGGGAAGTTCGTCCACCGATTTAACAATTTGAGCACCTTCAATAGGATTTCCTTTTTGGTTCACACCAAAAAGTTTTCCTTTAAAGCCACCTTGTATTAAATTGGCAAGTACTTTGCCCCCTGGTTTACTTGTGTCACTAGAAGCTCCTACCACCACAATGCTCTCGGGTGATATGAGTTGTTTATTGATCATAATTTTTCGAAACGTGCTTGAAAGAATCTTAAATATTCGGGTTCATAAACCATTTTCATCCCTTTAATTTTATGGCGCTTTTCATATACAATGGCAGTAGATTCTGCTATTACATCCATATGTGCTTGGGTGTAAACTCTACGTGGAATGGTGAACCTAACTAACTCCAATTTAGGATAATAATTTTGGCCATTAGCTTTTCTACCAGCACTTACAATGCCGCGTTCCATAGTGCGCACACCAGATTCAACATATATTTCTGCTGCCAAAGTTTGGGCTGGAAATTCATCTTGTGTAAGATGTGGTAAAAATGCTTTTGCATCCACAAATATCCCGTGTCCGCCAATTGGCTTTACAATAGGAATACCATATTCCATCATCTTGTTACCAAGGTATAATACTTGTCCCACACGTGCATGTTGGTGATGATCGTCTACACTCTCTCTAATACCAATGGCAATGGCTTCCATGTCCCTACCTGCTAGTCCGCCATAAGTTGGCATACCTTCATATACCACTACTAAATTTCTAGCTTTCTCATATGTATCCAATTCATTGGTCGCTAAAAATCCACCAATATTCACCAAAGCATCTTTTTTAGCACTCATGGTAGCACCATCTGTATAAGAACAAATTTCCTTTACAATCTCTGCAATGGTTTTTTTCTCATAGCCTTTTTCACGTTGCTGAATAAAGTATGCATTCTCTGCAACACGCGTCATATCATGAATAATTCTAATTTTATGCTTCTTGCAATAACTGCGCAACTCCTTTAAGTTGGCCATACTAATAGGCTGACCACCCGCAAGGTTTACATTGGTTGCTATACTTACATAAGGAATTTTAGCAGCACCATGTTTTTTAACAATGATATCTAATTTTTTAAGGTCAACATTGCCCTTAAATGGATGCTCATTCAATGGGTCGTGTGCCTCATCAATAATAATATCTTCAAACTTTCCGCCGGCCAATTCTTGGTGCAAACGAGTGGTAGTAAAGTACATGTTTCCCGGAACTATATCACCCTTTTTGATTAAGATTTTAGAGAGGATATTCTCTGCGCCTCTACCTTGGTGCGTAGGTATTACATGCTTGTAGCCATATATTTCCTGAACCGATTTTTCCATGTTGTAAAAGCTTCTGCTACCAGCATAAGCCTCATCACCCATAAACATGCCGCTCCATTGCCTATCACTCATGGCATTGGTTCCACTGTCTGTTAGTAAATCAATGTATACATCATCAGAATGCAAAAGAAAAGTATTGTATCCAGCTTCCTTAATTGCCTTAGCACGTTGCTGACGAGTGGTCATTTTAAGAAGCTCCACCATCTTCATTCTGTAGGGCTCTGCCCACGAAAGTTTTTTGTTTTTCATATCGTTTAATCTTATAACAACATAGCTATTAGTATCCCATTCCCCTTAAGTATGCATGCAGTGCATCTTTCCAATGAGGCATATTTTTTATATTGAATTGTTTGAGTTTGCTATTTTCTAATACACTGTAACTAGGCCTTGGTGTTTTAGCAGGAAAGTCGCTGCCTTTTGCCACAGATAAATCGGCCTGGGTCTTGGTAAAACTAAAAATCTCAGAGGCAAATTCATGCCAACTGCAAGAACCCTCAGAGGTTAAATGCACCACACCACTTAGTTTACTTGGAATAATGTCTAATACCCTTTGCGCAATACTTTCTGTTGAAGTGGGAGAAACGAGCTCATCATTCACCACTTTTAAGGGTGCACCTTCTGCTGCTTTTTTCAACATCAATTGCACAAAATTTAGGCCGTTTTTTGCCCTGCAAGGATTCACTCCGTATATCGCAGAAACCCTTATGATAACGGCGTTTGGATCGGCCAATAAAATGGCTTCTTCACCCTTTAACTTAGAGATGCCATAGTTATTTAAAGGCACTGCCTGATCCGACTCTACATACGGTGCATTTTTTTTGCCATCGAAAACATAATCTGTGCTAAAATGGATAAACTTAACCTCGTTTTCCTTGCAAATTGCCGCCAATTGAGCAGGTGCCTCGCAGTTGATACGCATAGATTTGGCAAGATCTGCCTCACATTGGTCCACGTGATGAAAAGCTGCAGTGTTAATAAAAACATCGGGCTTATTTTGTTGAATCCACATTAACCAAGTGGCAGTATCTGTTAAATCTGCATCGGCATGTGTGTATCCAAATACTTCATAGCCAGCATTTTTACAGGCTTTGAGAATATCGGAGCCTAACTGACCATTGGCCCCAGTTATCATGATTTTTATATGACTCATGGATTGATGGTATTATTGGCGACTAACTTTTTAAAAACCTCGATGTTGTAGAATCTCTCATCAGAGAAATCGCTGAAATAATCGAGGTGCTGAAATAGGTTATTGATAATATCCAGATCATTTTGTTTTGCTTGATAGTTTAATAAAAGTTTGGCCTTATCGGTGCTTACCTTGTAATTGCGGTAATCTTGCACATTTTGGTCCTCTATCTCAATAACTTTTCCCATATGGTCTTCCATATAAGCGGCTACAGATTTGGCCAATTCGCCCACCGTGGTATTAAACGAACTGATGTTGAATACTTCGGCTCCTGGTGCATCAAATTCTAAGGCTGCTTGGTAACCTTTACACAAATCTTCAAGACCAAGAATAGGTCGCCAAATGCGGTGGTTACTCAAACTAATTTTACCTTTAGATAAGGCATTTTTAAACATGGTATTCATGGCTAAGTCGAGACGCATACGCGGACTAAATCCGCAAACTGTACCTTGTCTCATGCACACCACCCTAAAGTTTTCTTCGGCCAATGCTATTAAACTTCTTTCGCCTTGTAGCTTAGATACACCATAAGGGTAATTGCAAATGGCTGGGTCGTCTTCGGTATATGTTTTGTTTAAAGTGTATCCGTAAACAGAACATGAACTGGCAAAAATCATTTGCTTAACACCAGCCTCACGTGCCATAAAACCTATATAAGAGGGTAGTGCCGTGTTTAAAATAAAATTGCTTTTGGGAGAGAATTCTGCCATGGGATCATTAGATAATCCAGCCAAAAAAATGATGCTATCATACTCCTCCAAATCTTGTTGTTTTAAATCAAATAAATCTGTTTTAATCAACTTGATTTCTGCA
>JBILVK010000154.1:0-5721 GCA_044370475.1 Bacteroidia bacterium | reverse complement strand
TTTTAAAATGCGATGAAATTAAATTGCCTGCTAATGCCAGAATTATGCAAAGCATCCAATGTTTTATAGACTTTCTGAACCAACTTTCGGTAGGTTCAGACCAAAAAGTAAATAACCTTTAAAAAATAAGTCTAGCGTTCTTGGTCCATCACCATAAGCAATCGCATCAAATCTTTTTCCGACACCACTTGGTAACCTGGCGGAATGTTAAACATTTCATCTGCAATGGGAATGCCCAACACCATTTTTACATTCATGTTCATGGTCATGCCGTTTTCTGTAATGGTATACTGCATTAAAAATCCATCGAGCGCTTTTAGGTTAGGATCGTTTATGGTATTAAAGGGCGGAATCTCGCGCGTGAACCAGCATTCGTTGGCCTGTTCTTTGCCATTAATGCTTCTGTAAACAATGGCCTTTTGGCAATTTCTCTCTGCAATTTTTTTGTGCTGATCTAATATTTCTACCCGTAAAAAACGGTTATTGCTATCGTAAGGAGTAAGTGATTTATGAGCTTGCACCATTTCGCTATCAGATTTGACCAAAGCAAATTTTTTGCCCTGAATATTTAGCAAAATGGTATTTTCTTTTTTGCTTCTGTCGTAAATGGTGGTGTTTTTTCCTATACCACCCAAGCCCATTTCAAAACGTGTTTTATTGTTCTTAAAATAGAAGCTGGCATCGTGCGGCATCATATGCTCTTGCCTCTTCATTTCTGGCGACAAATTACTGTAGCTTATTTCATAAAAAATCTTTCCCTCTGTAAGCACATTTTGAGAGAAAGCAATATGGCAAAGAAGGATAAAAAGAAAGCTTAAATAACCGCGCATTACCAAGAGATTTTCTCCTTGTTTAGAAAAGCGTTAATCCCTTTTTTGCAATCATCAGAAGCGCGGGTTTCGGCATTCATTTCAGCCGCATATTGTATGGCTTCTTCAAGGTTCAACTCTGGAACCTTATGTATCATTTTCTTAGTGCTATCAACACTTTGCGCAGAGGTTGTTCTGCACAAACGCAAGGCAAATTGATGCACCTCTTCTTCTATAATTTGCGGGTCAATTACCCCACTAATTAACTGGTATTGCAAAGCCTTGTGTGCATCAAAAACATCGCCTGTGAGCAGTATTTGTTTGGCCACTTTTTCGCCAACTTGGCGCAATAAAAACACCATCACAATGGCAGGAATAAAACCAATTTTTACCTCGGTATAAGCAAAACGCGCATTAAAATCTGCAAAGCAAAAATCGCAAACAGTGGCTAAGCCACAGCCTCCTGCAAATGCAGCACCCTCTACCATAGAAATAACTACTTTAGAGCAATTGTAAATTTGCAAATACAAGGCAGCAAGGTGCTTGCTATCTATTAAATTTTCTTCGTAAGTATTGTTTTGAAGTTTTTGCAAAGAAGCTAAGTCTGCCCCACTGCAAAAGGCCTCTCCGCGGGCTTTAATAACAATGACCTTGCACGTTACATCATTTTCTGCAAGCGTTAATTGATTGCGAATTTCACTCACAAACTCATAGCTTAAAGCATTCCTTTTTTCGGGCCTGTTGAGGGTTAAATAACCCACTCGGTCAATTACCTCATATAATACCAAATCGTCCATAGCTACAATGATAATTCAAAGGCACCATTTTCGGTAACATCATGATGCGGTATCTTAAATTTTTGTAGAATTTTTTTGAGCGCCCGTTTTTTTTGCGGGTTTACATCGCCATTTAAAACCACTTGTTGCACCTTGTTTTGTTGCAGAAGTTTTTGCAAATTCACAAATTTATTGCCACAAATAAGGAGTATGGAAATGCGCTCCTGGCAAGGCATTCCAGTGTTTTGGAGTATGCACACTTTAAAATTGGGCTTGGGGGCAAACAGGTAGTTAAAGGTATCTAGGGTTTCGGTCCGAACCGAAGCAATGTTGCGGAGGTAATGATTGGGTTGTATTTGGTTGCGGTAATTTTTTTCTTGGTTGCTATCTGCGCCTTGCCACACTTGGGCATGTTGGGCCACTTGGTATTGAATGGCAATATTTTTAGGCAAGGAAAAAATGGTGAGGACCTCCTTCTCTTGTGTTTGCCAGCTTAAATAAGCATGATGGCACTGCAAAAGTACAAGTAGGAAAAGCATGGCTTTAAGGGCAATTATATCTCTGGCAAAAAGGAATTGGATCAGACAGATACAGGCCAAATAATAAACAAGCACATGTATGCCCTGCCAGTTTAATTGGTCTTGGTAGGAGTAAGGCAAATTGGCAATAAATTGCGCGGTGCCATTGGTGAGTTGTATGAGCCATGCAATGGCTTGTCCCAGCAGCAATGCCGCCGCGGGAAAAGGCGAGATGATGAGCAGTAAAATTCCGGCATAAATAATGATGGTTGTAAGCGGAATTATGAGCAAATTGGCCAATAAAAAATAGTTGGGTAATTGGTGAAAATAGTAAATACTAAGGGGTAAGGTTAGCACTTGAGCCGCTAGAGAAACTGCTAGAATTTTCCATATTTCATCAAGCAACCTATTGTTTAAATTAAGCATATGATAGAGGTAAGGATAGAATCCCAAAATGCCGCCAACGGCCGCGTAGCTTAGCTGAAAGCCCACATTGTATAATAGGTTTGGATCTGTAAGTAAGAGCAAAAAGGCAGAGGCACTTAGGCTGTTAAACGGGTTGCTATTGCGCCGTATTTGTTTACCCATGATGACAAAGCTAAACATGACGCAGGCGCGCAAAATGGAAGGCGAGAAGCCACATATTACGGCATAGATCCAGATGCCTAAAATTTGAAAAATAGGTATCAATTTTTTGCCACGTTTAAGTTTTTCTAATGGTTTAAGCAGCCAAGAAAGTATCATAAAAATTAAGCCAACGTGCATGCCGCTTACTGCCAGTACATGTAGGGTTCCCGTTTTGCTATAGGCATCTGTTACTTCGTCTTCTATGTCTTTGTCGTACCCATACAAAAGAGCTTCTGCAATGCCAATTTCGCCGGGTTTGTGGAGGTTTTGTTGCAGCACTTCGTGCACAAAATTTTGAAAGGCATATACTTTTAAAAGTATGGGATTGCCGTGGTTGCTGTGCAGCCATTGCAATTGATGTTTGCGCACATAACTTGCATGGAAAATGCCTTTGCGTTGCAGGTAAACTTTGTAGTTAAAGGTACCTGGATTTTTGGGTGAAGAAATTTCAAGGAAACTGGATTTAATTAATAATTGCTCTCCATATCCCGGAATTGCCTCTAGGCTATCTTTTTGCACATAGAGCATTATTTTGCCGCGCATTTCTTGCACCTCTCCTAGGCTGTCGATTCCATATAATACAAGGGCTTCCGACTTCCAGCCTTTGGGGGTTGCCATAGTTTTTTGGGTAATTTGAACGGCCAGGGCTTGCGATTTTTGCTGAGAGAAGTGTTGGTGTTTTTCTTTGGCCAAATGCCAAGTATAGGAAAGGGAGCCCAATAAAAAAAACAATAGGCTGAACCAAATGCCATAGTGAGAATCTTTGAAGGAATGCTGCGTTATTTTGTAGTAGATAAAATAAGCAATGGCTGCGAGTAGCAGTAAAATGACTAGGTTCGGACCGTTAAAAGAAAAATTACTTGCTACAGCAATGCCTGCAATAAAGGGTAGGAGTATGCGTACAAAGGGCATTTGTTGCCAAAAACTGGACATGCGATTGGGGTAGTTTTAAAATAATTCTTGACATAAGGTAGTGAATTCTTAGTTTTGAAAGAAAAACACTATGTACGATTTATTTCTTTCGGTTCACAATTTTATGCGTTGGGCATTTTTGGCTGCGGCGCTTTATGCAATTTTTAAAGCCGTTGTTGGCGTAAGTGGTGGTTCGCCGTTTAGCAAGTCGGATAACACCGCAGGCGCAATTTTACTGGGCACCACCCATTCGCAATTGTTATTGGGTTTAATTTTATTTTTTATGAGTCCAACCGTGCAACACGCCATGGGAGATATGGGCGCAACTATGAAAGACCCTGCTATGCGTAAAATTTTGGTGGAGCATCCTTTAACCATGATTATTGCGGTGCTTGTGATTCAAATGGGTAGAATTAAGGTGAAGAAAGCCTATTCAGACGCAGATAAGCACAAACGCAGCCTTATTTATTTTGGTTTGGGCTTGGTGTTGGTATTGTCTATGATTCCTTGGAACGCGCCAATGTTTAGGTTCTAAGCACGCAAACGTATTTTTATTGGCTTGCATTTCTATGCTTGCCTTTGCTTTTTGGCGCAAGCATTGCCTGCAGCCATTGCAAAAAAAGAGGCTGTTACTTTTTGGGTAACAGCCTCTTTTTTTTTCGGTTCGAACCAAAGCACCTTTGCAAGCAATTTGGTTAAGGTTGTTTTGATTGCATTAGCAAACCTTATTTAGCAAAGCATTAAAATTGCTTAATACATTTCGGTTCGAACCAAAGCGCCTTTGCAAGCAATTTGGTTAAAGCTATTTTTATTGCTTTAGCAAACCTAATTTAGCAATGCATTTTCATTGCCTATTAGATTTCGGTTCGAACCAAACTATTTTACTAGTTGCTTTCGGCCAAGTTTGCGCCAATATTAAAGCGTACTAAGTTTTTAAATTGTTGAATTCTTTGATCTAATTCCTCTTTGCTTAGGTCGATGATTCTTTCTGTACCAAAACGCTCTACGCAGAAAGATGCCATGGCAGAACCATAAATAATGGCATTCTTCATGTTTTCGAAGCTGATATCGCCAGTTTTAGCCAAATATCCAATGAAACCACCTGCAAAAGTATCTCCAGCACCTGTTGGATCAAATACTTCCTCTAAAGGCAAGGCAGGGGCAAAAAACACCTCTTTGCCGTGGAACAACAAGGCACCATTCTCACCTTTTTTAATAATTAAGTATTTTGGACCCATGGCCTGAATTTTAGCCGCAGCTTTCACCAAAGAATATTCGCCAGAAAGCAAACGAGCCTCTTCATCGTTGATGGTTAATACATCCACCATTTTCAAGGTTTCTTTTAAATCGTCTAAAGCAATCTCCATCCAAAAATTCATGGTATCCATTACAATTAAGCGCGGACGTTTGCTTAGACGCTCAATCACAGTTTGTTGAACCTTTGGGGTAAGGTTTCCCAACATTAAGAATTCGCAATTTTGGTACGACTCAGGAATAATTGGGTCAAAATCGCCCAAAACATTCAATTCTGTCACCAAAGTATCACGCGTATTCATGTCGGTATGGTATTTTCCGCTCCAGAAGAAAGATTTTTCACCCTTCTTAATTTGGAGACCTTCGGTGTTTACACCATGCTTATTGAGGTGTTGAATGAACTCATTTGGGAAATCTTCACCCACCACAGCAACCAAATTTGCGGTGCTTGTGAAGTAAGAAGAGGCTAAAGAAATGTAAGAAGCGGCGCCTCCAACGATTTTATCTGTTTTTCCAAAGGGTGTTTCAATGGCGTCAAATGCCACACTACCAACGACTAATAAACTCATATAAATTTTTTTTTATTTTTTGTGGTGCAAATATTGCGAAATTAAAAATCAATTCCTATCATTGCATCCCCGAAAGGGAAATAAATTCCTTCTTAGCTCAGCTGGTTAGAGCACATGACTGTTAATCATGGGGTCCCTGGTTCGAGTCCAGGAGAGGGAGCAGAAGCAGGAGGGAGTTGGAGTGTGAGTGAGATCTGCATGGGAATTATAAAAGGCCGCTGTCGCGGCCTTTTTTTTTGCTTCTTTTTTTTGCCCC
>JBILVK010000153.1:0-5735 GCA_044370475.1 Bacteroidia bacterium | reverse complement strand
AAAGATGCCCAAGGATTTAGAATCAATGGTACTAAATTAAAGGTTAAAGAAATTGATGCGGAGATATTTCATTACGGTTGGGTGAGGCATCCTGAGGTGATGAAAAAAAAGATAAAAGATTTTCATCAGTTGTGGCATAACGACGATTGGATTGCCGCGCAGGAGAAGGCCATTAATGAATTTGATTACAGTGAAATTGATTCTATTTTACCTTATTTAGGCAAGCATCCCAAGTGTGCATTAAGTAGGGTTGAAGAAAAGAATTGGGACTTTCATCCGCCTAAGAACATGCAAGAGAAAAGCCTAAAAGACAAGGTGCTTTTTTGGGTAGAAAAGAAAACAGGATATAGGATTGGGGAGTACAAAAATTATAACTTAATTTAGGACATATGGACAGAAGTAGGTTGTTTTTATTGAGTTGTTTTCTTTGGATTTTAGGCATTTTATTGATCGATGTGGTGCGCATTTTACCCAGCATGAGCATGATATTATTGGTGTTGGTGGGCATCAGTTATTGGATTAATCCGGTAACAGTGGCACACCAAGGCGAGCCTAAAGTTTTTTACATATTGAGTCTTACCTTTTGGGTTTTATTGCCCTCTGTTTTTTACTCGGACAATACCCAATTTCTTTTTCAAAAATGGCAGATAGCGGTTCCGTATCTCTTGTTACCCTTGGCTTTGGTGAAGATACCTATTTTTTCTAAAACACATTTTTACAGGCTATACCTGCTCTATTTTAGTTCGGTATTTCTTATCTGCGTTTTTGCCTTTGTAAATTACTTGCTGAACCAAGCAGTGATTAACCAAATGTATTTAGAGAGTAAGGTAATGCCCACCTTGGTGAGCCACCACCCTACTTTTAGTTTAATGATTGTTTTTGCTTGTTATGTAGGATATTATCTGTTTCAACAAGATGGAATTTTATTGTTTAAGAACGAGAAAAAATTGCTATTGGTAGGAGGCATATTTCTCTTTATATTTCTACATATATTTTCTGTGAGAAGCGGGTTGTTGGCCCTGTATGCCTTGTTGTTTATGGAGCTTTTGAGAATTGCCGTTCAAACAAAACAGGTGAAAAAGGTATTGATTGCAGGCCTTTTGTTTATAGTGATTGGCGGGGCTACGATGTTTTTATCGCCCACGGTGAGCAATAAAATTACCAATACCACACAAGATTTAAGCAATTACAAAAACAATGGAAGTGCCAATAATCAAAGCCTTTCAAGCAGGATTATTAGTTATAAAAATGCCTTTAGAATAGCCCAAGAAAGTAGCATTTGGTTTGGTTGTGGCTTAGGAGATTTAGACGATCTGAACCAAGCCATTTTTGCAAAAGAATATCCTGATGTGAGCAAACCTATTGACCCTCACAATCAGTTTTTATATTATTATGCCGCTTTGGGAATTGTGGGGTTACTTATTTTTACATTGTCATTTTATTTCCCTTTGGTTTATAAAAAAGCCTATCAAAATAGGTTGTTATTTGCTCATTATTTTATTTTAACCATAGGATTCATGTTTGAAGCACCCTTTGCCAATCAGCTGGGAGTGGCCTATTCGGCCATTTTTATCATGCTTCCCTTGCACCAATTATTTGGAAGAAATTAAGAAGCTTGCCTTTCCTTTTAATTTACAATTGCGTCTTTTCTTTGTCAAATTGAGCCTTTTAGCCCTTTTTAATCTTGTATTTGATAAGTGCAATCCAGATATTTGATATTTATAGACAACCCAATTAAGTTTAATTTTGACTTAATATATACTAAAGAACTGTACATGCAAAAAAGATTACTAACCGTAATGGGTATACTTGCCCTGGCCTTTACAAGTAACGCACAGATTTCGAAAGACAAGCTCAATTTAGAGTTAAAACAAGCCCTGGTGAAAGAGCAATTTATGGGCACCGAAAATGTGGAATTTGTGGTGACCTCGCAGTATACCAGCGCACACAATGGAGTAACCCACGTGTATTGCAACCAAATGGTGAACGGATTGGAGGTATTTAATGCCAATGCCGATATGCATTTGAGTAAGGAAGGCAAGGTAATTTCTTACCACCATAATTTTGTGCCCAATGCAAACAAATTAATACAGGGCACGCAAGCCAAATTAAGTTCTGTAGACGCTTTACAAAAAGGCTTAAGCAGCATAGGCGTTGCTGCAAGTCCTATACAAAACAAGGCCCCAGAGCTTATTAACGGCAAAAATGTTTGGTTCGAACCGACGCTTTCTTCTGAAAAAATGTATGTGAAAGCAGGATATTTTGCGCAAGCAGATCAAATTAAATTGGTTTACCAAGTAGAATTTTTGGAAGACGAAACCAATGATTTTTGGAATAAAAAAGTAGATGCGCAAACAGGCGAAATTATTGATGCATTAAGTTATACTACGCATTGCGATTTTGACAATAGCAAGCAGCACAAGCATGGTTCTTTTGTGTTTGATGAAGAGCTTGCACCTGTAGTTTTAGGGAAGAAAAATGGCACAGGTATATACAATGTTTTTCCATTGCCTTTGGAGAGTCCTAAAAAAGGTCCGCGTGCCTTGATGCAAAACATGGCTGATGTAAATGCCTCTCCTTTTGGATGGCATGATACCAATGGTGTTGCTGGTCCGGAGTTTAAAATAACCAGAGGAAACAATGTTTTGGCTAAGGAAGATACCTTAAACAACAACAGTGCAACCATGGGTTTTTCTCCAAACGGAGGTGATTCATTGATATTTGATTTTCCATATGATATGGATAACAAGCCACGACAGAATTTAGGCGCTGCTATTGTGAATTTGTTCTATTGGAACAATATTATTCACGACATTTTTTACCATTATGGGTTTGATGAAAAGAGTGGAAATTACCAACAAACCAATTATACCAAAACGGGCTTGGGAAGAGATGCGGTTATGGCTGATGCCATGGATGGAAGTGGAACCAGCAATGCTAATTTCTCAGCACCTGTAGATGGTTCAAGTGGAAGAATGCAAATGTTTTTATGGCCTACATCTGGCGCTTCTGCTAATAACAATACTTTATTAGTTACCTACCCAGCAAGTGTTAAAGGTAAATTTTATGGCGTACAATCTGCTGCTGGACCTAGGTTAACTCCAGATGGATTAAATGGCAGGGTTATATTGTTACGTGATAGTAATTCTAATACCAATACCGGTTGCGATTTAATTGCCAATGGCAATGAGTTTGCAGGTAGAATTGTGTTAATAGACCGTGGAGGTTCATGTGGAACCCAATCTGCAGTAACCAGAACTAAAATTAAAAAGATACAAGCTTTGGGAGCAATTGGTGTAATTGTAGCATACAACATTTCTGGATTCACACCAACTGCAGTGTCTGGTTCTGATGCTGCCATTACTATTCCTTCTATTTCGGTGGGTTATAGTTCTGGTGTGATGTTAAAGAATGCATTATCGAGCGATTCTGTTTATGTAACTTTATTTGATTCTTCTGATTTTAATCCAGCTAGGATTTATGATAGTGATTTTGATAATGGAGTAATCACACATGAGTACGGACATGGTATTTCTATCAGGTTAACTGGTGGTCCAGCCAACTCAAGTTGTTTAAACAACCAAGAACAAGCTGGTGAAGGTTGGAGTGATTTCTTTGGTTTGGCTTTAACTACACGTACTTGGGAAACCAGTTCATCTGCCTCTAGGGGAATTGGAACTTTTGTGATAGATGAAGACACCAATGGTGTTGGAATTAGAAACTATCGTTATTCTAGAAACATGGTTATTAATCCGGTTACCTACAACAGTGTTAAAAGTTTATCTGTGCCGCATGGTGTAGGTTCTGTTTGGTGTAGCATGTTGTATGATATGTATTGGGACATGATAGACAAATACGGATTTGATCCAGATTGGTATAATGGTACAGGTGGCAATAACAAGGCAATGCAAATAGTGATGGATGGCTTAAAATTACAACCATGTAATCCAGGGTTTGTGGATTCTAGGAACGCCCTCATTTTGGCAGATTCTATAAACAATGCTGGAGCCAATAGGGCTTTAATTTGGAAAGCTTTTGCCCGCAGAGGTTTAGGAGTATATGCATCTCAAGGAAGTACCAGTAGCAGAACAGATGGTGTTCAAAACTATGATTTGCCAGCAGATTTAGCCACTGGCATTGAAGGCATTGATATTTCTTCACAAATGAGAATGTATCCAAATCCTGCACAATCAAGACTTACGATAGATTTGTTTGGAGGAGCGCATATCACTGCAGTAGAAATCTACGATTTAAATGGCAAATTGGTTCAAACCGTAAAACAAAACAATGTATTTTTACCAAGCATAACCTTGCAATTGCAGAACCATACTGCTGGCTATTACTTAGTAAAAGTTAGCAGTACAGAAGGTGTGGCATTTAAAAAATTATTAATCAATTAAGGCTGAACCAAGCATTTCTAGCTCCTTTTGAGTTAGCGCTTGGGTGCCTCTTTTGGGTGGTGATTTTGTGAACTAGAAACTACAATTATTGAATGAAAAAAAAGGCGATCGAATGGTCGCCTTTTTTTATGCTAAATTCCCTAAATTTGAACAGCAATGAAAGTGAACAAGTTTCAGCGATTTAGGAAAATACTTTTCTTACTGGATGTCTTCAAGTTAGCCATTACGGCTTTTGGCGGCCCTCAAGTTCACTTTACGCAGTTTAGGAAGCAATTGGTGTTGAAGAAAAATTACTTGAGTGAGAAAGACTTGATTGAGACCAATTCTTTGTGCAACATGTTGCCTGGGCCTACCTCTACACAAACCATAACGGCCATTGGGTATAAAATGGGCGGACCTGTTTTGGCCTTTTTTACTTTGGGGATATGGATATTTCCGGCCTGTTTTTTAATGGGATTTCTCGCCATTGTTTTAAGCAATACCCCAATTGATAGTCCCAAAATAAACTTCTTAAAATACTTAAGTCCAATGGCCAGTGGCTTTATGATTTTTGCGGCCTATAAATTTATTCAGATGTTTGTAACAAAACGGCTGCATTGGGCGCTTACGGTGGGTACTGCGGTGTTGGGTATCTTAAATCCTTCACCGTTTTTAATTCCAGTTATGCTCATATTAGGCGGTTTAATTACAAGTTTTATTAATACAAGAGGCGAGGTAAAGAGTCCCGAACCTATCAAGAATATTCGCTGGGATAATTTGGTCTTATTCTTTGGGATATTTTTGGCGGCGGCCATTTTAGGAGTTGCCACTCAAAACAGATTGCTGCTCTTATTTGAGAATAATTTTAGGTATGGAAGCATTGTGTTTGGTGGTGGAAATGCCTTAATTCCTTTGATGTATAATCAGTTTGTGGAGTACAAACATTATATGGAAGCCTCGGAGTTTCTTGCTGGAATTGGATTCTTGCAAGCGGTACCCGGACCCGTATTTTCTATCGCTTCTTATGCGGGGGCGATGAGTATGAAAGATTCTGGATTTTTTGCCCAAGTAATGGGCATGATTTCTAGCTCAACTGCCATTTTTCTACCTGGAATTTTGTTGATATTCTTTGTCTATCCTATCTGGAATCAGATAAAGGATTATGCGCCCATAAACAATGCTGTAGAAGGAATAAATGCCATCTCTGCAGGGTTGGTTGTGGTATCTGCCTATTTGCTTTTTTTGCCTGTGGAGATAAATAAGGAAAATATGCTCGTATTATTAACAACATTATTCTTATTATTGTCGACCAAAGTACCAAGTCCAATAATCGTTTTGGGCTGTTTAATAGGAGGA
>JBILVK010000152.1:0-5736 GCA_044370475.1 Bacteroidia bacterium | reverse complement strand
CTAATAACGTGATGGAAATAGGCATAGATGAATCAACTGGTGAGGTGTTTTTTGGAACAGAGAAAGGCATAATTTCTTTTATGGGTGATGCCAGTGAAAGCTTAGACAATTTTAATAAAGTAGAAATTTTCCCTAATCCCGTGAGGCCAGATTTTACGGGCAGTGTATCCATAAGAGGATTGGTAAATAAGGCAACGGTTAAGATAACAGATATTAGCGGAAAATTGGTGTATGAAACGATATCAAACGGAGGCTTTGCCTCGTGGGATGGTAGAAACTTTAATGGGAAAAGAGTGAGCACGGGTGTTTATTTAATTTTTGCTGCAAGCAAAGATGGAGAGCAAACGCATGTAGGAAAAATATTATTTATCAATTAAGATTTGAACAATGAAGTCAGCGGTATTACATGGCATAAATGAGCCTTATATTTTTCAGGAATTTGACAAGCCTGAACCCAAAGAACATGAAGTATTAATTAAGGTAAAACATGCTGCTTTAAACCACCGTGATGTATGGATACAAAAGGGGCAGTATGCGGGTTTGGTGTTTCCTATTATCTGTGGAAGCGATGGTTGTGGAACCGTTGAAGCGGTTGGTTCAGACAGTAAAAAAGAATGGATAGGCAAAGAAGTTGTGGTTAATCCTTCTATGAACTGGGGTAGCAATCCAAGGTTTCAAGCAAAGGATTATGTGATATTAGGATTGCCTAATAATGGCACCTTTGCAGAGTATGTTGTAGTGCCAGAGCGCTTGGTATATGAGAAGCCAGCGCATTTGAATAGTAAGCAAGCTGCGGCATTTCCCTTGGCCGGACTCACAGCATATAGAGCCACCATGGTGCGGGCAAAAGTGAAGGAAGGGGATACCGTTCTTATTACTGGAATTGGGGGTGGTGTTGCTATGTTTGCCCTACAATTTGCCTTGGCTGCTGGGGCAAAAGTTTATGTAACAAGTGGTAGTGATGATAAGATTGAAAAGGCAAAATTGATGGGTGCTTTAGGGGGCGCTAATTATAAGGTTGCCGATTGGCACAAGGCGCTGGCCAAGGAGAGCGGAGGGTTTGATGCCATTGTGGATGGTGCAGGAGGTGCAGATTTTGCAAAGCTTATTGACTTATGTAAATCGGGTGCACGCATAGCAAGTTATGGTTCTACCACTGGACCATGGAATACAGGTGTGCCAGCAAAAATTTTCTGGAAACAAATTGACATCATGGGCTCTACTATGGGCAACGACCAAGAGTTTGAGGACATGGTGGGCTATATCAATCAACACAAAATTGTACCAGTTGTTGCTCAAACATTTGGTCTGAACCAATGCCAAGAAGCTGCCAAATTTATGGATGAAGGCAAGCAGTTTGGAAAGATTATTCTTGAAATTTGAGTATCACCTATAAATCTATTAATTTGCAACTCAAATGAAAGTTACAGATCATATTAAAAACGCTAAAGAAACTTTGTTTTCGATAGAGATTTTGCCCCCTTTAAAAGGAAAGGACATCAATTCAATTTACAATGGCATAGACCCTTTAATGGAGTTTAAGCCTGCATTTATTGATGTAACTTACCACCGTGAAGAGTTTGTTTTGCGCAAGAGAAAAGATGGTGGTTTTGACAAGGTGTATACCCGTAAAAGACCTGGTACTGTTGCTATTTGCGCGGCACTTATGAATAAGTATCACATTGATACTGTTCCTCATTTAATCTGTGGTGGATTTAGCAAAGAAGAAACAGAAAATGCTTTAATCGATTTACATTTCTTGGGCATAGATAATGTATTGGTTTTGCGTGGAGATAATATTAAGAACGAGGCCAATTTTGTTCCTGAGCCAGATGGAAATAAAAACTCTTTGGAGCTGTTGCAACAAGTTGTTGCCATGAACAATGGAAAGTATATAGATGAGGAGTTAGAGAATGCTTCAAATTCTGATTTCTGCATTGGTGTTTCTGGTTATCCTGAGAAACATTTTGAGGCACCAAATATGCCTAGTGATATGAGGTGGTTAAAGCAAAAAGTTGATGCAGGAGCAGAATATATTGTTACCCAAATGTTTTTTAATAACCAGAAGTATTTTGAGTTTGTAGATACTTGTAAATCTATGGGCATTACCATTCCTATTATCCCAGGATTAAAGCCCATAACAACCAGGAAGCAATTAACGGTTTTGCCTAAAATATTCCATATTGATATGCCAGAGGATTTGGTTCTTGCCGTTGAAAAATGCAAGGATGATAAAGCGGTTAAGCAAGTTGGTATTGAGTGGGCCATACAACAAAGTAAGGAGCTAAAAGCCGCCAAGGTGCCTGTATTGCATTACTATACCATGGGTGTAAGTGAAGTAACTAAGGCCATTGCCTCACAAGTTTTTTAGTTGGCAGATTTTTTATGAGTTTTGATATTCAACCCTGGATGGGCCGCACCGAGTTATTGCTTGGTCAGGAACAATTACACAAGTTAATCAATTCAAATGTATTGGTAGTTGGTTTAGGTGGAGTAGGTGGAATTGCCGCAGAAATGATTGCGCGCAGTGGGGTGATGGAAATGACCATTGTGGATGCCGATACCGTGGATGCTACCAATAGAAACCGACAAATTCCTGCTTTAAAAAGTACCGAAGGAAAGGTGAAAGCTGAGGTTTTGGCAGAGCGTTTATTGGATATTAATCCCGACCTTAAACTGCAGGTAATTCCAGAATATTTTAGGGATAATTTAACCTTTGAAGTATTAGACAATAACAAGTTTGATTACGCACTAGACTGCATAGATACTTTGTCGCCAAAGGTCTATTATATTAAAGCCTGCATCGACAGGGGGATTCCAATTGTAAGCAGCATGGGCGCGGGATCTAAAATGGATCCTACTATGGTGAGGGTGGCAGATATTTCTGAAACCTATAATTGTCATTTGGCCAGGTACACTAGAAAATACTTGCACCGATTAGGTGTTTATAAAGGCGTGAAATCTGTTTTTTCTGCAGAGCCAAGGTATACCAATTCGCAATTGATGTTGATGCAAGCAAGGAATAAGAAATCGGCACCAGGTACTATCAGTTATATGCCAACAGTGTTTGGATGTACAGTGGCATCTGTGGCAATTAGGGATTTGTGTAACCGCTAAGTTATTTTGTTTTTTGAAAATAGAATAGGATTTTGAGCGAAGCAGATAAGATGCGGTACGATAAAAAATTCCTTATTTTGATGAACCAATTTCTTTCTCTTAGGTAAACCTCTGTATCAATTTTGGTGGCATCTTTTTTAAGCAACACATTTATTTGATTGAGGCATTCTTGCTGAAAGGGTTTATCAAAGATTTCTATATTACATTCTGTGCTTCCAAAATCACTTAAGTAATTTAGGTTGTACGAACCTATGCTCATCCATTGATGGTCTACAAAGGCTAATTTAGCATGTAGCACACTGGGTTGCCATTCCCAAATTTCTACCCCCGATTTGAGTAAGTCGGAATAGAAAAAATGAGATGCATGTTTAACTAATCCTACATCAGAAATGGAGCCCAAAACCAACCTCACTTTTACTCCTCTGAGGGCAGCACGTTTTAATATGCGTTTTAAAGCAGGTGAGGGCACAAAATAGCTTGCAACAATCAGAATTTCCTCCCGCGATTTTCTGATGTTTTGTCGGTATTGCCTACTAATTCCAAACTTGGCAAATAACCAATAGTTCTGTAATACCCTAGCTTTTACAAGGCCTGAGGGATTGTTGTATACAAGCTTTTCTTTGTCTGATTTACTTAATGGCGAAAATCCATTTTCAATTTGGAGGCAAATTTTTAATAAATCTTTGACGGTATTTCCCTCTATTCGAACAGCAAAATCGAGCCATGTTTTTTGGTTGCCGAAATGACTGTAATGGTCCGAAATATTGATACCACCCAGCAAGGCAATTTGCTCATCGAATACCATAATCTTATGGTGTAAACGAATGCCAATATGGTAACGAAAAGCGAGTTTAAATCGGGAGAAAAATTCGATGCTCGCGCCATTTTGTTTGAGCGTAGTTTCCCAAGACGAGGGAAAGTCTTTGCTGCCAAAAGCATCTAAGTATAAGAAGATTTTTACCCCTCTTTTTGCCGCATCTAATAATTCGTCATAAACAATTTTGCCTGTTGTGTCGGGGTCGAAAATATATACCTGAAAGTAAATGGATGAATTGGCTTGACGTATGCGCGTAAGAAGGTCATTAAAGAATGATTCCCCACTTTGCAAGAGTTGAATATCTTGGTTGAGGTGCCAGGGAAAAATACCAATTTTTCTTCTCCAAACCATGGGCCGAATTTAGGTACATTGGGCTTAAGCGCAAAGAACTTTATTCGATGGTAAAGTTATTAGGTAGGATCACCTGAATTTTTGTCCCAACATTGTATTCCGATTGAATATTCACCTTTCCTTGGTGTAAGTCTATTGTTTTCTTCACCAAGCTTAAACCAATGCCATAGCCGGGCACATGTCGGCTTTCATTTGACCTATAAAATGCTTCAAACACATGTTTGAGCTCGTCTTTTTGAATGCCCATGCCTTTATCAATAATATTTATTTCGATGCTAAGTTTGTGAAAGGTAACCACCATTTCGCAACTTTCATCGTGCGAGAATTTGCAAGCATTGTCTAATAAGTTGCTAAAGGCAGATTTAAGCAAAGAATAATCGCCCATCATCTCAAGCAATGGCTCTTCCTCTGGAAAATCGCCCCATTTGAGGTGAATTTTGTATGTAGGTTTCCTTTTAATTAATTCCTCTTTGGTGTCCATAATTACATCCACTATTGAAACTGGAACCAAGTTGGTATTGGGGAAATCTGCGTTGGCTTTTGCTAATTCGGTTAAACCGTTAATCAAAGAAATGAGGTTTTGAATATCCTCTAACAAAGAATCGAAAGTGCGTATGTATTCTTGCTCAGTTCTTTTTTGCAATAAGAGTACCTCTATTTGTCCCTTCATAGCAGTTAGGGGAGTTCTAAACTCATGAGAAGCATTGGCCACAAACATTTTTTGCAAAGCAAAGGATTGTTCAATACGCTCTAGCATCTTGTTAAAAACAACCGCTAACTGTGCAATTTCATCTTTTCCGTTGCCCACATTTACCCTTTGGTATAAGTTGCTTTCTGTGATGCTATCTACAGAGCTTACTACATCTTTAATAGGTTGCAACGCCTGTTTAGAAAAGTACCAGCCCGAAATGGCAGCCAAAAAAATACAACCAATGTTTAAGAGAATTAATACATTGAGTAGGTATTTTAACTTCGCTTGTCCGGCCACATCAATGGCACTACTTACGATAAAATAATTCTTTTCGTTGTGCGGAATAATATAGGCAACATATTCGGTATCGCCAGCATTTAACAGAAACTCAGAACCTGTTTTATAGAGTTGTTTTAATAAGTCAATTTCTATGTCTTTGGTTTGTTCAGAAGCAAAGATCACCTCATAATTTTCATCTGCAATTACAAGTCTTTCTTGAGGAAATCTGTTGAGATGTTTCTCATACATGAGCTTCAGTAAATCTGTGCTTAACTCCTCCTTATCAAGATAGTTTATTACAACATTTCTCGATACATTTTTGAGTCGGTTAGTAAACTCATCCTCCCTAAAAATTTCCGAAAACTGAAAAGTAAAAAGAGAAAAGGCCAATAAAATTCCAGCCACAATAGCCGTAAATTTTAAAGTAAGAGAAGTCTTAATATTCATGAAGAATATCGGCTATTTTTCGCTCTTAATAATG
>JBILVK010000242.1:0-5857 GCA_044370475.1 Bacteroidia bacterium | reverse complement strand
CTACTTCACCTGATGTTACCTTTACCGGTGCTAATGGAACCGCGCCTTATACATTTACTTATAACATTAATGGAGGAGCCAATGCTACGGTAACTACTACAAGTGGAAATTCTGCTGCTGTTGCTGCTCCTACTGGAACTGCTGGTTCATTTGTATACAATTTGGTAAGTGTTCAAGATGCTAGCTCTACTGCTTGTTTGCAAACGCAAACTGGCTCAGCAACTATCACGGTTAATCCTTTACCAACAGCAAGCATCAGTGGAACTACAGCGGTATGTAAAGATGCTAGCGCGCCAAGTGTTACATTTACGGCTGCTGGTGGTACATCGCCTTACACATTCAGTTATAATATTAATGGTGGAACCAACACCACTGTGACCACTACTTCTGGAAACTCAGTTGATGTAGTTGCTCCAACTGGTAATGCAGGAACATTTGTTTATAATTTAGTGAGCGTTCAAGATGCAAGTTCAACCACTTGTTTAAATGCGCAAATTGGTTCTGCTACTATTACTATTAAGCCACATCCATTGTTAAATGCTTCTACGGCCAATGTATGTAGTGGTTCTAACTTCTCTTTCCCACAAACCAATATGGTGCCTGCAACTGGTACCTTTACTTGGGCAAGGGTAAATGCCCCATTTGGATTGATTAGTCCGGCTAGTGGCGGATTGAGTTCTGGTGATATTTCTGAGACCTTAATTAATAATTCTACTGTTCCAGTAGATATTACCTATAATTTTAGCTTGACCTTAAATGGTTGTACTAACGATGTGCCTGTAAGTTTAACGGTTACCGTTAAGCCTAAGCCATTGGCTACTGCCACACCAAGTTCGCAAGTTGCTTGTTCTGGTTCTGCAATTTCTGATATTAATTTATCTGGTTCAGTTTCTGGAACAACATTTAGCTGGACAAGCAATACTGTTGCTATTCCAGAGGTTACAGGCATCGCAAATGGATCTGATGTTGCTGGTCCAATTTCTGGCATACTAACCAATGCGAGCACTCTTAATAAGAATAGGGTGTTTACCATTATTCCATCGGCAGATGGTTGTGCGGGTGCTTCAATTACTGCAGGTGTTACAGTAAATCCTAAACCAGTTCTGACCAGCACACTTAGTCCGGCTGCTGTTTGTAGTGGAACTAATTTTAATTATACTCCTACAAGTTCAACTCCTGGAGCTTCATTCTCTTGGACAAGGGCTACAGTTGCAGGTATTAGCAATTCATTAGGAAGTGGTAACAATGGAATTAGTGAGGTGTTAGTTAACACAACTACTAGTCCGGTTTTAGTTACCTATTCTATTACCTCTACTTACAACAGTTGTAGTGGTGCAGAAGAGGTAAGTGTAATGGTTAATCCTAAGCCTCAATTATCGGAAACCCATAGTCACGTTTCATGCTTTGGTTCAGCCAATGGGTCTATTGATTTGACAGTAGCTGGCGCTGCTAGTCCGCTTACCTTTGCTTGGACAGGTTCTAATTCTTTCCAAGCATCCACTGAAGATTTAGTGAATTTGGCACCTGGAACTTATACTGTTACAGTAACAGATAACAACACTTGTGTTTCTAATCCATTGTCTACTATTACTATATCACAACCTATTGCAGTAACTGTTAGCGCAAGCAGAACCAATGTTACATGCACAGGTGCAAATGATGGAACAATTTCTATAAGTGGTTTAAGTGGCGGTGCTACTACAGTAATTCAGAAAAATGGTATTGGTGCAGATTTAAGTGCAAATACTGTATTTGGTCCAGGTACCTATTTAATTACTGCTACAGCGCCAAACGGCAACAACAATGGAAATTGTACTGCCAATACTAGCGTTACTATTTCTGAACCAACTGGCATTGTTGTTAGCAATGTTTCTCAGTCAACCATATCATGCAATGGAGGTAGTGCAACGGTAACCATTACTGCTACCGGTGGCACAGGAGCTTTATCTTATACCTTTGATGGTGTTACAAATAGTACAGGAATATTTTCACATGCAGCGGGCTCTGCGCTTGCTTATAGCGTAACAGATGCAAACAATTGTACTGCAGCAACCGGAACCTTTAATGTGGTTCAACCTGCTGTAGTGAGCGTAAGCAATGTATCGCAATCAACCATATCATGTAATGGTGGAAATGCAACTGTTACAATTACCGCGGCTGGTGGTACTGGAGCCTTGTCATATACTTTTGATGGTGTTACCAATAGCACAGGAATCTTTACCCATGCAGCTGGAACAGGATTGGCATACAGTGTAACAGATGCAAATAATTGTACTGCTGCAACTGGAACCTTTGATGTTGTTCAACCTGCAGTTATTTCTGTAAGCAATGTTTCGCAATCAACTATTAATTGCAATAGTCAGAATGCCACCGTAACGATAACAGCTGTTGGCGGAACTGGTGCATTGGCCTATACTTTTGATGGTGTAACCAATACCACAGGAATCTTTAGCCATGCAGCTGGAACAGGATTGGCATATAGTGTTACTGATGCCAATAATTGTGCAGCAGCAACAGGAACATTCACTGTGGTTCAACCTACAGTGGTAAGTGTTTCTAATGTTTCTCAATCTACTATTTCATGTAATGGAGGAAGCGCTACAGTAACTATAAGTGCTAACGGTGGCACTGGTGCATTGTCATATACTTTTGATGGTATTACCAATAGCACAGGTATCTTTACACACGCAGCTGGAACAGGCTTAGCATACAGTGTAACTGATGCCAATAATTGTTCTGCAGCTACTGGAACATTTAATGTTGTTGAACCAAGTGTAGTAAGTGTAAGCAACGTTGCACAAAGCACTATACCATGTGGAGTTCAAGCGACTACTGTTACGATTACAGCAGCTGGTGGCACTGGAGCCTTATCTTATACCTTTGATGGTGTAAGCAATGGCACAGGCTTATTTAGTCACGCAGCAGGTACAGGACTTTCATATAGTGTAACAGATGCTAACAATTGTGCAGCTGCTACAGGAACATTTAGTGTAATAGCGAATTCACTTCCATCAGCACCAACAGCGAGCTTAACACATCCTAATTGCAATGTTGCAACAGGGGTTGTTACCATCGTAACTCCAGCACCTAGTTCTGGAATATCTTATACAGTTACTGGAACAAACCCAGTTGTTGCGGCAGCAAATAATAGCACCGGCATTTTCTCTGGATTAATTGCAGGTAATTATGATGTTACAACAACAGATAATAACGGTTGTACCTCAACTGCCTTAGGTGTTGTTATCAATGTACAGCCAATTACCATAACTGCACCAATTGTTGGGGCAATAGTTCATCCTACCTGTTCAACCAGCACTGGTAGCGTTGCCTTGAGTGGCTTACCAGCTAGTGGCAATTGGACCGTAACAGAATCTATTGGTTCAACCACCATTTCTGGAACAGGATCAACAGCAATTTTCACAGGCTTGGCCGCAGGTACTTACACCTTTAATGTTTCTAATGGGTCATGTACCTCACCTGCCTCTTTAACGGCAACAGTTAATCCTCAGCCACAAGCTGCAAGTGCTGGAATTACCGGTACTACCGCAGTTTGTAGAAATGTTAGCTCACCAAATATCACCTTTACTGGCTTAACAGGAATAGCGCCATTTACCTTTACTTATCAATTAAATGGAGGAGCAAACCAAACCATTAGCACAACTTCTGGAAACTCAGTTGCAGTATCGGTTCCAACCAATACAGCTGGTGCAATGGCATATAGTTTGGTAAGTGTTTTAGATGCCAATGGTTGCACCGTTTCACAAACTGGTTCTGCTACTGTTACCATCAATGAAATTCCAACTGTGGGTGCTATAACATATGGTAGCCCTAGTTCTTGTGGCAATTTCTATACCTTTAGCAATACCTCAACAGGTTCGAACCTAACCTATGCATGGTCGTTCCCAGTTGGATCATTAGGCACGAATTCGGTGAGCGCTACTGCAAGCAGAAATTTTGCTTCATCACCTGCAACAGTTAACTTAACTGTTACTGCAAATGGTGTTTGTTCTATAGATGCAACTCCATTAACCTTCTCGCCAAGTTTGGGAACTGCCATTACACAAGCAGTTCTAACCGTTACTGTTCCTAGCTCTAGTTCACTCAATAGAACAATCGACAATGCAGGAAGTACCGGCGCCTTATATTATGTGAGTTTGGATGCAGCGCCATTTGTGGCAAGAACTGTGTTCCCTTACGATATGAATGGATTAAGTATTGGTGCCCACACCATTAGATTGGTTTCGAGTGATATCAGCGGTGGTTGTAAGGATACAGCTAGCACAAGTTTCACCGTTTCTGGCACGCCATGCTTAACTGTAGCAGGATTTAATACAACTCCAGCTGCAACCCAAGCATTGGCAACCAATAGATTTGATTTCTTCAATACATCTGCGGTAAATGGCTTTGGTTGGATTTCTTCAAATTCATGGGATTTTGGAGATGGTACAACTTCTACCAATACACATGTTTATGGCAAAACTTATGCAGCAGCTGGAACCTATGTGGTAACCTTAACTGCTACCATGAGTCCTGGTGGATGTTCTAACTCTATTAGCCAATTGGTAACCGTAACCTCTCCAGCAAGCGCATCCTTTACCACCACTCCAAATGCTTGTGGTAGTAAAGTGGTAGGATTTACCAGCACCTCAACTGGAGCAACTAGTTATTTGTGGAATTTTGGTGAACCAAGCTCAGGTGTTTCTAATACAAGTACAAGTGCAAATCCATCACATACCTATGCTGCAGATGGAGCTTATACGGTAACCTTAACCTTAAATGGTTCTTCGGTTTCTACCACTCAAACCATTTATGTTGTTTCTAATCCAGTGGTTGGTGCCATTGTAAATGGCGGACCAAGTTCATGTGGTAATTCATATACCTTTAGCAATGTTTCTACAGGTTATAATTTGAGTTATGCATGGACCTTTGGAGGAGCTGCTAGTTCTGGAACTACTTCAACCAGCTCATCTGCCACTAGGATCTATTCGGCTGCGGGTGCTGCAACTGTAGATTTAGTTGTTAGTGCTGATGGCCGTTGTCCGGTAAGCGCAACACAACTTACCCTTACCAGTGTTGTTGGTACATCTACTCCAATTGCTGGAGTTAGTATTGGTGCGGCATCCGTGCCAAGCACAACTTCTGTATCTGTTAACAATACAAGTACCAATGCAACTACCTATTATGTAAGTTTAGATGGCGGACCTTATGTTGCCAAAACTGTATTCCCTTATGATATTACAGGCTTGAGCAATGGCTCGCATACTGTGAGTTTAAAAGCAAGCAATGGAAATTTGATTTGTGATGATATAGCTGCTCAAACATTCACCATAACAAGCACACCTTGTGCGGCAGAGGCTAATTTTAACATCACTCCAGCAAGCACGCAGCCATTGGCCACTAATAAATTTGATTTCTTCAATACTACCATTCACAATGGATTTGGCTGGGTAACTTCTTATACTTGGGATTTTGGTGATGGTACTACCAATAGTGTAAATACCTTTGTTTATGGTAAAACATTTGCAACAGCAGGCACATTTAATGTTACACTAACAGCGGTATCTAGCACTGGTTGTTCAAGTGTAGTTACTAAATCGGTTACAGTAACACCAAGTGCATCTGCAGGCTTTACTTATACACAGCCATCTTGCGGTGTTCTTGCAGTGCCATTTAGCAGTTCGTCATCTGTTGCGGCAACAAGCTACTCATGGAATTTTGGAGATGGTTCACCAGCCAATACCAATGCAAACCCAACACATACTTATGCAGCTGCAGGAAGCTATGATGTAATCTTAACTATTAATGGAAGCATTGCTTCAACACCTCAGACAGTTGTAGTAGGTAGTGCACCAACAGG
>JBILVK010000057.1:0-19977 GCA_044370475.1 Bacteroidia bacterium | reverse complement strand
ATTTATATTCTAATGGATCGCCTGCCATCCACCTCCCCAACCTCGCATCATAAACTCTAGCTCCAAAATCCAAATCATTTCCAGCACCATTTATCTCATCTATTTTCTCTTGCCCATTGAAGGAGAATCTATATTCACTCGCCTGATAAGTTCTAGAAGCTAATGGCGCTCCGAAAGGCGCATAATCAGTAGCACTGACAAGCTCTGCTTTCCAAAAAGTAAACACTTCTGTGGAACAAATAGCAACTTTCTTATCTGTAACAACAGCAAGTACATTGCCTAAATGGTTTGTTAACTCAAATCTTTTTGTACCACGTTCTGTTGTAAAGTACGAATAACTTTGATAGGTTATAGCTGTTGAATTTACTTGTGTTTCTGTGCCACTTTCTATACGAACGCTTCGAGAAGCTAAATGCAAATTAGCTTCATAAATACCAACACGAGAGCTACCATAGATATGCCACTCTGCAAGTCTTATTGTATCCATATATAGGCTGCTAGCACGCATAAATCCTTGTATCATTTGGTCGTATTTGGTTTGGCCAAAGTATGATTTAATTTGAGAAAAGTAGTTCTCAATTCCACCATAGGGGCCACCATAAAGATTATTGGATGTTTGATAGCTTGCTATGGTGCTTTTCTGATACTTAATTGCCTGATTGGTGAATGTGTATGTATCACTATCTCGTTCCCATGCTAAAAGATTCGCACTCGAATTGGTTTGAAGTAATAATTGCCAACTCAAATTTGCATATGTTGAACTTAATCGAGATGCAATATCCTCATTACTTTGTGCGAGGTTGCAACTACTTAATGCAGTTCTAAATAAATCTCTTACCCCATCTGCATTTCCTAAATAGGAGTAAAATGTTGCTGGAAAGTTTCGTTTTAAGTCATCCAAAATAGTAATTGGAAGTCCGGTACAATTGCTTAATTCAGGATATTGGGTTGCTAATTCGCTAATTAAGGTCTGGAAACTAGCCTCTGGATCAGAAGAGCTAAATACATAGCTATGAATATCGCTTATGGTGGTTGGTAAATCGCCAATTGGAATTCCCAATGCAGTTGCTACTGAAAATATTCCAGCACTGCCTTGTTGAGTTGCAATTCTATCTAATAAATCATCAAATGGACCTTCGTTACGCATCATGGTTAACAAGATTGAATTCAGGTAATCTGGTGACAAGTTCCTTGCCTTATAACATTCACATAAATCGGTAATGCTTGGATTCATGGTAAACAAGATCTCGGCATATGCTTCGTTTGAAAGGTTATTCAATACTGAATCTAATCCCCCTGGATAATTAATAAGTAAGTTATATGGATTAATGGTTTTAGCAAAAACGGTATCATTTTGCAAATTGGTATAATATAAACTACGCAAACCAGATACATTACTTACGGTAGCATTCAAACCTGCCAAACCATCCAAGGTTTCATATTTGATAATGGTATCATTCACCTTTGCATACGTCATCTGTGAAAAGTCTAACGTTACACTATAGGTTCTATTATAGGTTGCTAGCACATTGCCTTGTGCATCCCTTACATAGTAAGTGTATACATTCATTCCGCCATTCTTTGGCTTCACAATTTTTACTACTCTATGGCCATCAGGGCTATACTCAAATTCTAAATCAGGGCGAATGCTGTAGCTATATCGCTTGATGCGATTAATTTTTCCGTATACATTCCATTCAATAGAAGATATCTCCTCAGAACTATCAGAAATAAGGTTTCCAATTTCGTCGTATTTGTAATTATTGGAATTTACCTGATTATCTATATCGTCTGTATAATTGGTCTTGCTTACATTATCCTTTACATACATCAATTTATTGGTCAAATCTTCGCCATTGGTATAATAGAAATAGCTCAAACTGTCTAAGTTCACTTGGCTTGGCCCTCCATTGCGTAATTGTTTTAGTATGTTGCCATTTGCATCATAGTTAAATGTATTTTTATATTGAGTAAGAGCACTTCCTGAACTAAAATAAGCGTTGTTCGTGCTATCATAACTATTCCAACTATTACTTTCTATGAGTCGATTTAGCTGGTCATATCGGTAGGTATTAGTTAAGGGCAAAGTACCAAACTGGCGAATTGCCACAGCCATCATTCTGATATTCCCATTGAACAAGTCCGCTGCCTGATTGCCAACAGCTGAGCTTTGGGTTTGAATAGTAGGCTTTTGATAAGTGCTCATTGAACCAATATTCATTGTTCCAATCTGTTGATAATCGCCTTCAAAATACCCTAAGTTAAATCCAAATTCATCTGCTGGCAGGTAACCATTTCCGTTAAATCCACTCGCACCAAGATATCCATCTCTACCCATATCCCTAAGTGAATTTAAATGGCCACTATTAACCGCTTTTAACCAACCTTGAATGGTATACGAATAATCCACTCCTTGAACCTTCTGACTACCTAGCTCGGTTCGAGCCAATGGGCCATGAAGGTAATAGTAATAAGAGGCATCATTATCTAACGAGTATGGACTTGTACCAGAAAATACTTGAGTAAGTCTATTATCAGCGTCGTATTGGTATTGGTGTATGTATTGGTCGACTTCCCCCTTTTGGTATATAACTTGGTTTACCTTTCCACTCACCAAATCATAATCGTATGAAACGATTTTGTAATCCTGTAATAATACATTCAAGCCTTTAATCTCGCGAAGTAACATCTTCACATTGCCATGAACATCATAACTATAATGTACAGCATGATCATACGCTGAACCATTGTTCTTACTTTGATAGGTAGTATAAACCACCCTGTTTCGAAGATTTTCAGGTTTAAACAAAAAGGTATCAACTACTGCATAATCGGCTAAATCATAATAGGTTTTTGTTATTTGTTCTTTTGTGGATGCACTAATCCATGCCGTCAAATCTGCTGATACTCTTAACTTATCATCGGTAATGGGTGAGGCTTGACTGAGTTGTCCTACTTCTGTAATTCGATTTAAATTATCAAAAACTGTGTAACTATACCTTGTTTGACTATTAACAACTGTTCTTTGATTTCCATTTTGGCTAACAACAAGCCTTCCAAGTTGGTCGTAATAGAACCAGCTTTCCCCAGCATCAGGTGTCTTTTGCCAAATAGGAGAGTTTAACGAATTATAGGCATATGTTGTTATCATTTTATGGCTAGGTGTGAACTTTGCTGTGGAGCCTAATTTTCTTAAGACAACCAATCCTTGTGCTTGTTCATTATTCAATGGCCTTACACCAGCTGGAGGAACAGTTTTAACTAAATTGCCTGCTTGGTCATAATAATATAGAGTGTATTGGTATTGCTGCTGTTTATACAAGTCTTCCATCTGTTCTACTTGGTCTGTAAACATACATTTTTTAATATATGCTACTTTAAAAACACCTTCCATTGAATCACGATAGGCCTTGTATGCACTATTAGCATTTAGGTATGCAGCATTTTTTAAAAGGGTTTTACATGGGTTTTCAACTATTAGAGGTATTTCATTGAAAGGCCTATTGCATAACTTAGAACAGCATACTGGCGGAACACATGAGTTTAAATTGGACAGATTATCCTTACTGCCAGCCCAACCCAATTCATGGAGAATGTATGTAGCAGAATGTGTAGGTGCTGGAATCCATTTCACCCAATAATAGCCATCCAAAAATGCTCCAGAATCTGTGGGACTTGCATATGTTTTTAACATTCTAGTTCCACCTAATGGACAATATCTACTTGTACTCCAATTAATTGCAGGTGTGATTGATTTTGCGAGTGAATCATTAGGTGTCAATTTCACTAAAGTAGAGTCTATACACAAGCCATTTAATGCTGAAAAGCAAATGTACTTGTGAAGGTCATAATCTAACAATGGCTTGCCACAATTGAATACCTGCTCAACATACTGTTTTGGAGTTGGATAAACATTTGTATCAATTAAATGATTGGCAAAATCCTTTTCAGCCTTTTGAATAATATTACATCCACAGGTATCTATCGATTTATTTCGATCCCAACCTTCCATATATGGACTAGCTGGTGGCAAAATTGTTACATTGCACATGGCGCCACCACCTTGCATTTGAATTAGAATTGCAAACTTTTTTACAACTGCTTTAAAGTCTACTATCGTATCTGCACAACCAGCCCCATATTTAATGTACTCATCAAAAGTCAGATTAAACTTTAGGAAATTATTCAAAAATCCGGTAAACACCTCTTGGCTTCTTACACTTGTACTATCTACAAAGGTTGGATAGCGTTGGAAGTATTCAAATATTGCAAATTTGAAACCATCGCAATCAATACAGCTCTTACAGCGATATTGGGTTGCTTGAGTTTTACTTCCCAACAATGCTTTTTTTGCTTCATTAGAAATTCCAGTTGCACAATCTACACAGTTAGGATTTGGAGTGTTAACTGTATCCCTACAATCGGGATTTCCAACCACTGGATTATTATATAAATTTGAATTACATGCACATGTATCTGCAAACGGTCCATTATATGATAAATAATCATGCCCAAAAGGTCGTGGCATAGTTATTAACACATCGTCGCATACTCCTGGCACATACCGATCACCCCTTGATGTGGATTGAGTCCCACCATACATCGACCCTTTTAATACATTATAAAATGAGTTGTATTTTACACTTGTTGAATTGTAAATACTTGGAGCCACAGTACTTGATCCAAGGTCATTTTCCTTATCACAACTATTTTGACAAACCTCCAACAAATCAGCCATAATAGAAGCGCTATCCGTTGCATTTAGGTTGCATCCTTTTAAGCTGCTATACCAAAGGGGAATATAAGCCTCACAGGTTGAATGGCAGGCATTTGTCATTTGAGTATCTATTGAATATTGGATAGTTGTCCTACCTGAACTGGTTGAAGGATCACCCATCAGATTTCCCATTAAGGTGTTTTCTGGGAAACGTACCTGATAATAGGTTCCTACTCGATCAGCATTACAAGCAGTCCCTTTGTATAAACTCAAGTTAGTAAGACTATCTACCAATTGCTGGCGCAATGCAGAGTACAAATTACGGAAAGTAAGCCAGTAAAAGTCTTTTGTTGATACGCATGAATCAATCTTCACGCGGCTTAAATCCAAACATTGGCGCATTTCTGTTGGATCAGTTTTATCAGAACAAAACAATTGGATGACAGCCACATCCCAAATTGAAAAACTACGAGTTATTCCTCCTTCATCATAGGTTTTGTAATTAGCTAGCCTAGAACCAAAATAACTTTGGAAGGAATATCCTGCTCTACCACTTTTAAAGTAATCATCCGTTACAACTGGAGTAAGAGGATTTAAATAATTTTTAGTATCAGCCTGCTGATAGGTTTCTGTTGCCAAAAAATCATCTATAAAGCCAGTGGAAACATCGTTTTCCTTGCATTTTAAATAGCGACAATACTCAGGATGATACCTTACTAAAATATTAGTAAATGTATCTTGCCAATTGCTCACAATTTCATCAACCGTAAAATTCTTAAAATATTTGAATACTCCTCCAATATTTAAGCCATTTGCAGCAAAAAATGGATGGTTACGATATGAAGAATCAAACTCATTGCTATCATTTAATGCTGCAAGGATATTAAAGCGACCAGTTGAATGAGCAAAACTTTGTTCTACGTTTTTATCAATTGCTGTATCCATTTGGTATGAACAATATTGTCCACCAGGACTCATGTCAGCTTTTAGTATTTGCAAGTATACATCGCATCCAGTAGGAGTAGTTTGGCATAGGAAATCACACTTGGATTTATAGTATGCATATTCATTTTTAAATGCAACTGTATCAAGTGATGAAATGGTGCTATCGCCATTGGCTAAAGAAAGTTGTCCTTTTTGCTGAATAAATGCTGTTTGGGTTCCCAGATTTTCTAAACACTTCTCGCAAGTCAATTCACACTGGTTGGTATCAATTGCTGCCAAAGCTTCTCGCACAAAATCATCCTTGGTTTTGCACAAGCGTTTATCCATGAAATCCTTCAAATAATAATCATAGGCTGCTTGATTAACACTAAGTGTCTTTATCACTCGATAGCTCCCTTTATCAAGCGTAAGTCTTGCATAACCATCCACATTCTCAATACCTGCCTCTGAGGTTAGATCATATAATTCGTCCTGGTTACAGGTAGTGTCTCCAAGATTTTCATTTTCACTATTTCCAATTTTTCTTTTGATATCGAGCAAAACATCATTGCATTGCTCACTAATAACTTTTATTTCCAAATCATAAACACAATCATAGCAAACCGAACTTGCATTGCAAGTTGGCAAGTAAGATTGAGGTTCTAAAGAATATTTTAACTGATAATTTGTATTGTTATTACTGATAGCAAAAGTATAGTTTAAAGTAACACTACCTTTGTCGTAAAGGGTATCACCCAAATCCATTAAATCGCTTGCAATGGTATCAATGGCGTTACTCATGGTAGCAAGGGCATCCGTTTGTGAAGAACTTTCTCCAAAAAGGCCTGTTGCAATTACCTTACCGCTAGCATTTACATAACTAACACTACTTTGTCCATTGGGATCAATTACTATATTTTTCTTATAATGAACATTCTTTCCAACCTCAGTACCAAAAAGTTTAAATAGTTCAACTTGGGTTGGAATCACATACATATATTGGGTTTCATGCCCTGCACCCATTTTGTGTGTGGCTCCAGGGCCAGATTGTCTTCTAACCCTACTGGTTTGGTCAGGCATAAATTCTGCACGAGAAAATGGGTATCCTCCTGCATCTGGTATAAAATTAGCCAAATGATTCCGAATTGAATTGCCACCAGACATAAGCGGGTTGTTAGCGCTATAATAAAATGAAGCACCGCTTGCACCACTCATAGCATCATCCCCATTAGGTTTCACGCAATTTGTCGTTTCGGCAATCATTTCAAAATTTGCTGGATTATAAGGTTCACCGCCAGGTCCTTTATTAAACTGAGCAAAGAATCTAAGTTTATTTTCAAAGGCTGGTACAGGTAAAGTTTGCACCGCAGGTCTTCCAATATGGTCATAAATATCTTCTGATACCAAAACCATTTGGTCACTATGATTACGTGTAACAGTTTCGCGTTTACTGAGTAGTCCATCATAATAGGTAATGATTTCTTTTTTCTTTCCTTCTTCTGCATACTCGGCTTGGTATTGCCAGTTGATACCGAGTTGATGTGCTCCTATGGTTCCTCCTAATCCAACAGCCTGAATCCAAGTGGTTGATACATCTGAAACCTTTCCATTACTTACCACACTCCAGTTTCCATAAACAGGAATTGTCCCATCAAGGCCTGTCATTACAACGGCACGTGCCCGAAACACCAAATAGCCAGATTCAAAAACATTACTAATTGTATAGAGGTTTGATGTTATTGAAACTCGGTTAGCATTGTGGCGGAAATCATACCATAACAAACTTTTTGGGAGAAAAGTACTTATATCCTGGGCGCTATATGCATCAATAAATGTGTATTCAACCTCTAAAAAGTCACATTTGTTTACCAAATCAGAACCAAAATTGAGTTGAATTTGGTCGGTAGAACTCTCATAATTGATATTGCTCAACACTGGAACCATCGTGGTAGCAAACCCACAATAATTTCTATCCTCTTCCAAAATTGCCTCAGCACACACATATTTATTTAATGCTGCATCCGAAATGCTTAAGACCTCTGCCTTTATATAATGAACATCCTTTTTAACATAAACCGCTCTTTCAGTATACGACTTGCCAGAAGTCTTATCATAACTAATTCTTAAAGTGGTATCAAAAGTACTCCAAGTGAATTGCCTTGTATAATAGCTGATTCGAAAAGTAACGTTATAAGTAAAGGATTGGGGCATACATACATTGTTGTTTTTCAACCTTAATACAACCCGCCCCTCAGCAGATTTATAACAATAATCTGCTCTCCAACTAGTATCTGTATAGGGGTAAGTATAAGCTGCTAACAAATCACTACCTCTGGCAACATATCCTCCAGACCCAATTGAATCCATTGCTTTGTAGTCCGTTAATGGAGTAATACGTTTACCTATTACCTGCTCACCAAAAGCGAGGAGAACAATTAATATTAATAGTTTTTGTATAAGTCGTTTCATGGCTTATTTTAATTTTTTAGTACTATAATCTAGTAATTCATATTGTTGGAAAGCTGCATTTTTCTTATAGCTCCCGTCTTCTTGTTTTAAGCAGTATTTTGAAATATCAAACCTAACCTTGGAAGGCTCATTTAAATACTTAAACACCTTATATTCTAGTTTTAATTGAGGCAGCTCGCCACTTGAAGTATTAGTATTTGACTGTTGACCAAATACCTCTTCGATAGGATATTTGTATTGAATAATATATTGCGAAGGGGAGTAGGTTTGGTCTGAATATGTAAAATCAACATATGAAACCTTGCTTTGCTCAATAGAATGGGTAATACGAATTGTATGAAGCTCACCATTTACGGATAATTCTTTGAGGTTTGCTTTTTGTTCTAGCAAAGAATCAAAAATTACAGGAATCATTTGTTTTACAATTTGGCTTGTTTTATCCAAATTATTTTTGTTTATCAGAATTACTTTGGCTTTATGGTTGATTGTAACTTGGACATGTTCATTTGCAATGAACTCCATATCTCCTGCTTTAAAATACATTTTGTTTTTCCAGGTAGAAATACTCATATGCTTTTTTTCTAACACAGTCTTTGCCGCATCTCCTTGAAATAAAGTCAATTCAACTTCAGCTTCATATTTATGCTCTGCTAGTTTAAGAGAAAGGTTGGTTAAATCCTGAGTAATACCTCCTGTTGGTGGTGCAAATCCTGCGCACATCAAAAGTAGAATTATCAAAAACGACAATTTACCATTCCAACTATTTGTTAATCTTCTCATTATGGATTTACTGGATTAGTTTTAAGAAATCCACTTTTGGCTTCCTTAACGGTTACAATGCCCCTTTCCGTCTCACGTTTTATTCTTATCAAGTTACCTTCCTTATCATATTCATAAAATGTGGCAAAGTTATTTGCATCTAATTCTGCGGCCATTCTATATGACATCGGGTCATACACGTAGGTATTCATTTCTGAATTAAACGGCTGAATGCGTAAATCGTCTATATTAATGGTTTGTCCAGTGCCAGGAATTAATTTCAATAAAAACGTTTTCTTATTTGAATCAATTGTAATAAATCCCTCAATTTTTTGCCAACCATCAATGATAGGGCCACTTGGATGGAATGTTTGACTGGTGGTGTTAGATGAGCCGTGTTCAATAATTGGATTTTCCGTTGAACTCAAAAATTGAATACTTGGTTTTGCATTTGTGGCTCCAGGTGTTGTTACCTTAACCCATGCACTTAAAACATATTTACCAGTGGAAGGCTCAAAAACTCCGATATAATCAGATGATTTAGTTTGATAAGTTGTGCCACTTGCAGTGATTAAATTAATCTTTGTTTGTATTTGATTATTCAAGTATCCAGCGGATAATCGCACAGTATCGGCAAATTTATAACTACTAAATCCTGAATGGAAGTGATCGGTATCAATCATATGTTTTTGCAATTCAAACAACTGGTGAGAAGCGTTTGAGGAAATAAACACTGGTTGAGTATTTGATAAATTGGATTCAGCTTCAAAATTCAATGCCAATATTTGGTTATAAGCCGCATTATTGGCTTGAGCGATAGGTAGGGTATTGTTATAACCATAAATCGTACTTGAAAAAACTCCAAATGCATTTTTGGATTCAATTTGTCCTCCTGCTGGATGGTATTTTGTTACCTCCATTGTACTAACCCAATTTTGGTCTGGCTGCTTAATTGGCCTTTGAGCTGTTTGACTTTGTTGCCAGAAATTGGTAAACCCGTCAATTGTACCGTCAACTCTTACATTGGATGAAGCTGAATTAGGCAGCCTTTTTGCTACATAGGACCAACTTTTTTTAGGCTTCCAATTATTTTGCAAACCGTTTTTAAAAGGATTTGTAGATACAACAACTGGACTTTGAGTACATTTATTAGTTTCCTTATATTGAGCTGTCGCATAAAAAAGCACATTACGAACAAATTTTGCAGACTATGGATTGATACTATATATCTGTTTCAACATTCCTCGTCCACCACAATCTTGACTAAAATATTTGTATGGAGATGGTAGGTCTAAATAATTTGAAAATCCATGGATACTGGCATACTTATTTAAATTTCCTGTAAAACAAATTCCAGTATTGGCGTCCCATTGATTTAGATTTGAACAACCTCCATCTGTTGGAAAGCAATCACAATTTGTGTAGGAACCACCAAACCAACTAGTTAAATTAATTGCATCAAATGGCAAATAAGGATTAATATAATCTGTATGTGGAATAGCACAATAATTGGGAAATGTTGTGTTTGTGGAGCAATTTGGAATCGATTGATATTGATTAGCTCCTTGATTGGCTAAATAGGTATAACCATTTGATTCCATGCTAAACTTATAATTGGTACATCCACTTTGGTAATCAATTGGATCAAATTCAAAACCAAAATTATATTGGGTATTTGAGTTTATTATTGTTTTACTGCCAAAAACCTTAATTCGGCATAATTCACTAGGATGAATTTTTTTCATAAGCTTACAATACTCTGAATTTTTTAAAGGATCGCCAGTGGGAAGTGTATCTGGATCAAAAACGTAATACCTTCCATTTGGCCAATAGACTCCGAGAGTATCCATTTTTGCATCTGTTAAATACATTTTTGCAAATAAGTAATCCAAAATGCCTACAGCCTCACTAGATAAACATTTTGTGACAACCGCGGGCGTGAAATTATTTTGAATCTTAGATGTGCTATCAAATTCCTGAACACTTGCATTAATAACTTTTGTGCTATTGTTTAAGGTTTGGGTTAATGCAGGATCCTGCAATTGTTCGTATTTTGCTACAGGGGTAGTTGGCATATTTGCCCTTCCAGAGCGAATTACCTTCACATCCCCATTGATGGGGCTGACAAATAATCCATCAGCATCTATTAATTTCCAATCAGTAGCATTTACTCTATAAACCCATAGTTTTGCATTGGTACTTAGAACTTGTATTTGGTCTCCATGGTATAAAAATAACTCAGGACTTACATTTGAATTTAGATAATTTACTTTTAAATATCCATTAACATTTGCAAGTTTTAATATTGCTCCTTGATTGATTGAAGCGGGCCCCATACCTTCATACACCCAATGCGCTGGATAGGTTGAATTGTAGTGATAATCTTCAAACTCATTCTGCACTTTTGAAACTACAACCTCACCTGTTAGAGCATCGAAAACAGTATTCTCTGCATTTAGTTTAGCTCCATTTTCGAAGGTTGAAATGCGTTTGATAATCCCATACTTATTTATAACCTTTACTGAAACTCCGCTTTGAAACCAAGTATCTTCCATTGTAAGATTAGGTATTCCTGAGAGCACAGGAACAGGTGTTATCCCTGCCATAAAAACATCAAGGTTTAATTCAATTCCGCCTGAAAAGGATTTTGAATTAAATTGGCGTGTATCTACCACAATTTCTGATTCTTGTCCAATAACACCAGTCTTGATTTTTCCATCTTTTTCAACAACGTTAACCTCGTTTTTTAGCCTTCTGCTATTTAAATATGCTTTGTCGAAATATTCATACCTAGTTCCTGAATATGCATGTGAAGGATCGGTACTATTTATTTCTGCTTGACTAAATTTCATGACCGATTTTGGTTTGCCATGCATATCATTTAATTCTACTACAAAATTTTGAGCCATTGAGGTTGACTTTTCAGAGCTTACGAACAACAATGTCCAGATAAAGCTGTTTCTGCCAGCATCAATTTGCACCTGTGTTTTATCAAAAATGGTTGGATAATCCCTAGCGGTATAAAATTCATTTACCACTTTACCTGTTCCATTTCTCGTAAATTCGCTTGATGCAAATGCCCCATTAGTGTTTTTAACAGTTACAATGCTATAACCCACCATTGCTGATGGGGCATATGATTCTCCCTGTGGCCATTCTGTGAAATACTCAGGATTTGGCACGAAAGCCTTTTTATTTTGATATCTATTGTCTAATTGCCTAAAAGGATTTTCATCTCCCGCTGGCGGTGGTTCCCATGAAGCAACGCCACTAGAAATTATTTTATCAGACCCATCACCATTTTGTCCATCCTTAACTGTATAAGTAAACTCTTGGGTATATTTATTATTTCTATAACCTAAACCACTACCTTCCATGTCGCCCCAATTGTCTCCTGAAATAATCCGCTTTACCCTGCTTCCACCACCAAATTTATATCCAGTAAAGTTCGAAAGTCTAACCCAAGATTGAGCCGAAAACACCATAGAACAAAATCCTTTGTTAGCAAGTTTGGTATCCTGTCCTTTTAGCATCTCAACCATTTTTCCAATTACTCCTACTAATGTTCTGGCCAAATTCAACACATTATCCTGACTTCCTTTAATATTGTCTGATTCAGGATTCACAATTTGAGGGAGATTTAACCTAAGGAAATTAAACGCTGCTCCTGCGATAGGATTAATGTTTTTATTCCCATTATCATTTAGCTTAACTTCTTTTAGTTTAATCCAAATCGTTTTTGTACCCCCATTTACTGATTTTTCACCAACATCGACCACATCAGCATATCCTCTTATATACTCCGCATTTTCTGAACTTCCATCAACGCTTGCAAGAACATTATATTGAATATTTGGAAAGTCCCGTTTAATATCTTCAACCTTAGCCTCGGATGGAACATCAACAAACAAATAATTGTGGTTTCTTTTTCCGCCATCTTCATACAAAAAATCAACTGGATCATTTATAGAATCGTAGCCAAAACCTTGTATCCGATACATTTGCATGGCCTGTTTATTTTGAACATAGGCATAATCATCACTCTCATATTCTATATTAACAGTGCCACCTGAAGGCAATGTGATTTTTGAGAGATTCCACTGAGCAGTATTTTTATCTGCATTTATTTTTGTTTGTTCCACATATGGGAAATCCTTGGATAAATTATATTTGGTAGGATTACAGGTGTCTATGCTGCTTGAACCTTCTCCATATTTTTGTATAGCTGGCTTGTAATTACCCCATGCATCATACCCCTTCAAATGATAAGGTGCATTTAAACTTGCCTCACCATCATTGTATGCAAATTTATATGAATTAAACCTGCCTTTATTGGATGAGCCATATTTAAAATAGATACCTCGTAGCGTTAATTTACCCGTATTTGCACTATTAGGAATAGAATCGGTCATTCTATTATTTGGCACTTTTGGACACAAATAATAATCGTATTTAAACACCACAGTTTTTATTGGAGTGGTTGGTGCTGTTTTCGCAAACAAAATAATGCTGTCCAATTTGTATGAGTCGGCATTGTGATTAAATCCTCCTTGTTCACCTAAGACCCCATGGCCATCTAATCGTGGTGAGGTATAAAAATAGGCAATATGATTTTTTCCTTCTATTGAATGAACATGCCAAAGTTCCTTAGTGCCATAAATAATATTAGCCCTATCATCAAACTTATCTGTCCTTAAACCTTGGTCAAAGTTTGCTCGGTTGTATGTGTATGGAACCCTCCATTTGTAATTGCTATTTTTTAGCGAATAATTGATTTTTGTATAGGTTCCAAAATCATTTTCAGAAGGACCATTTCCATCAATATCATAATAATCCGAACCCAACACATTTGTAAGCAAATAAGAGTGCGCATAAGCTGGTGTTTCGATAATTTCCTTATGGCGGTCAACCCCTTGAAAGTCATTGAAACTTGGGTCATATTGAACCTCACCTGTGGAGCAGAATTTATTTGGAGAATTATAGGATTTCATGTCCAGAGCATTGGTAAAATCAATTTCCTTTTGAGAGGTATTATAAGCGGCGATGCCATAAACATACTTACTACCATCTTGTCTGACAACTGTTAACTCAGAATTGTGATTTCCTTTTCTATAACCTGCATTTCGTTCAATGGAATCCTTTGCCAACTTAGACCCTTCTTGCTTGTAATAATAAATTCTCTTTTCAATGCAAAAATCTCTCTCATCTACTTTTAATACTTGAATCAAAGTATTTCTGTTTTCGCGTTTTTCTCTGTTAAGTGTGCCATTATAATCTACATCGAAAACCCCAAAATCCCTTCCAGTTGAGTTATATGAATCCCAAATTTTGCCAACGCCAGAGCGACCCTTTCCTGGTAGAAATAGAAAGTTATTTTCATTGCTCGCAATTGGAGCAAAAGTCTGGTCAATTAAGGTTTTCTCACCAAGCGTTTTAAAATAATAAGGTTCAAAAAGTGGTTGGTCAGTAGTGTTTCCTTTATTTTCCAATCCAGCAAATTCTGTTATTTTCTTTCCATTTGAATTTTTCCAAGGTGAACTAGATGATTTAAAATAATTAAACGTAATGTCCATTCCATATTTGGCCAATCCACTTCCACCTATTTCAAAACCCAATTTACCACCATATCCAGGCTCTACGCGAGATTCTGGATCATTAATAACTGTAACTCCTCCCCTAAATGCCTTAAAGGTTCCACCTAATCCTTGACCACTATAGTTATAGAAATCATTCGCAAGTATAGGAACTGCTAAAACTGGACTTTCTTTTGAGAATTGTCCATCCTTTTCTCTGCTGTAATCCAACATATCTTTATCACTATGTGATTCATGGAGATATTGGGAACCGAAAGCATTTACGCTTACTTTATCGTCAATTAATGATTGATTGTGAAAATAACCGCCAATTGTTTTGGATTTATGAGCTCCAAAAATTTCTGGCCCCATCTTCAAACTAAACTCTCCAGAAAAGCTTTTCATTGGCATAGAAATATAAGGAATATATGCTGGTGAATTAAAACTTGATATACTTGCACACCCAAAGTTCATGGACCTTAACCCATCCTTTGAATTGAGATTGAATCCAATATTTCCCCATTGCGACCCTAAAGCTGCTCCAAAACTTGCATGAGGTTGAAGTGTTGCTCCACTTTGCGAATTGTTGCTCATGCTAATTCCGTAGGGTGTTGGAATTCCTTTTAAACTTGAATTAAAGGATGGACTAATTCCAAAATCAAATCCAATTCCTTTGTAATTATTGTAATAAATGCCCATGTTCATTCCTAGATTCCAATTCCCTTTTCCCATCAAAAAAGAGGTCCCATATACTGCATCCTTAACTTTCCTTAAACCAAAAGCCTCCAAACCTGAGGTGTAATTTAAACCCAAAGTAAAATTATCTTTATGCCTGAGTGATTTAACTATTTCATCACCTTTAAAATCATCTGGAACTCCTCTTAAATTGCGATTTACAACCCCAGGATTTAAGTTCCAACCTAATCCCACCCAAGAGGCCTCTTGGTCCATGGTTATTCCAGAATGATATGCAATATTTAAGGGATAACCATCAACATCAAGTAGGGGTATATTATAATTAAAATCACCTGAAAACAGGTCTACCATTTCGGAGGTCCCAACAGGCTCGAAGCTTTGAACTTCTGGCTGACTTGGCCCACCTGTTAATGCATAGGAAACTGTAGGAGTCAAAATTTGGGATAGAAATGCCATTAATAAAATCATGGCCGTTGGTTTTACAAACTTCTTTTTCATGCTATATCTTAAAATATTATTTGAGGTAGATTATCTTGGGTACTTTTCAACAAAACAAATTCTTGAGATCCTATTCCCAGTGCCCTTTCATTAAAAATCAATTTCATATTTGACTTGTTTTGGTTTGTCTTTTCAAAACCAACTATTAGGGTAGATTTTTGGCCAACTCCGTAATTGCGCTCAAAATATGTGTAAGTGCATGGGAGCGTGTCCTTGCCATCTATTAAGGATAAATCCTCCTGCACAATTCCATTAAAGTAATTTAAGCGCTCGTAATATTGGTTCTTATCACTTAAGTCTTGTTTTAAAAAATCTGTTTCAGAATTTCCATTAAAGCGAATAAAAAATGTTTCCAATTTTCTTTGATCTGCCATGGACGATTTGAATACATCTTCTGAAAAGCCTTCCTCTGTTTTAATCATTTCATTGATGACCATGAATTCATGCGTTTTATACTCTATGTCTACTTTAAAATTGCCAATAGAAATATTTTTGATTAGTCCTGATTTAGCATCATTTACGGCCTCCATATAGGCCAATGGAGAAACACCACCATTACAGGAGCAAAGGATAAAAAATGTTGCAAAGAGTAGAAATCTATTCATAATCAATTTTTGAAATACTTGAATTTCACCAAATAATTTTCAGAGGTATTGAGGTTATCAACGCGCAAAAAATAAACCTGCTTATTTTTAAGTGGGACAGAGAGGTGGTCAAGTTGAATATTAAATTTGTTAAAATCCAAAACCTCCACCTGAGCCGAATCCAAAGTGCAATGCTCCTGTTTCTTTTCATCAAGAATGGTAAAGTTCATTTTTGTTAATGGAAATGCTTCTGAAAAAGACAACTTTAATGCATGTCGGATATTTAATATTCCTTCATTTTCATTCTTTGTTGGTATTAAAAAACCCTCAAAGAAAACTACATCAGGGGCTTTAAACGTATCAAGTTGAACAGTGAATTTCCATATTTCTGTTTCTGCTGTGTAACCAGAATTATTTTTAGCAACTATTTGCCAAGCATAGGATTTTCCATTGGAAAGCTTTGAAGCTTGAAATGGATATAAGAGTTGAACCAAGGATAAACCTTCTGCTTTATAAATTGCAAAGTTTTGATTCAAGGCATCAAATGGTTCTTGATTTTCGAGCATCTCAGATATTTTTAAATCATATCGGAAATCTGTACTTCTACCTCCTGCAATTAATGGTCCTTGCCAAATCAAATTCGGATTAAGTGTATTAACAATGCCATTATTGGATGGAAAAATTAGCAATGGTGGACTCATTGATAATACTTGAATATCAAAGCATGGATTTGCGAGTTCTTCCCTTGTGCCGACTTTTAAAACCAAATAGCACAATTGGTATTCTCCAGCGTTTAGTCTTTTTGTTAAATTAATTCCACTATTGAGAGCTTGATTTGAAAATGAAAATTCCTGTCCAAGACTGCCTTTGTAGGACGTGCTTCCGCGTGGGCAAACCAACTGCTTGAAAACACCTTTTACCAAACTGCCATTTTTCCCACTGATTTCAAACTCTACATCTACAGTTTCAGAATTTGACGAATTAATTAAAGAAAAATCAGAACATTCATTGATATTAAACTCAAAGTGATTTTTTTGAAAAAACGAGACCGATATTTGAGCAGATAGATTTATTTGGACAAGTAATAGCCCAAATAACAAAAATGAATGTCTATAAAAGGTTGTGTTTATTTTCATAGTTATTACTCCTTAAATTGTAATGATTACCCTAATTTGACCACCAAGAAAATTATTTGTTTGATATAGTTGGCCTTGGCAATTATAATAAGTGGCCGTCCCCTGCATTTGTATTCTTTTTCCAATCGACAAACCCATCTCAAGGCTTAAATTATTCCTAATTTCAATTGGATTAAATCGTTGGTATCCATATGTAATACCTAATTGAAATTGCTTAAACGCTTTGTTTGCACCAATCTCCGTTTTCCATCCCGATAAGCTATCCGAACCCATTGAAATATTTCTGGTTAATGAAAGTTGAATACTAATCCCACCTTTTAATCTTGTAGTTTGGTTATACCCCAAAAGGGTATTTGTTGAATGTAAGCTATCCCCTAAAATGGCAATTTGCATATAATTTCCATAGGCAGTTCCAGTAGAAAACATTCCTAATAAATTATAGGGAAATGAAACAGAGCCATTATATAATTTCACCTTTGAGAGTGCTTGTCCATTTGATTTAACTTTGGTTAATGTTTGCTGACAATCTGCTCGAATTGTGGCGCGTTTCAGTGTTACTCCTGCGCCAAATTGCAATGTTGAAACAACAACTGAATGCTCCTTTGGACCAGAAATGTGATCCCCATCTTGTTTGAAGCCAGCGCTTAAGGTAACTTTATTTTTAATCAAACCTTTTTTAGCAGATAAGCTATACCTATAGCAATCTTGCCTATTAGATGGACTACCAAAACTATAGAAATACTTTCCATCCATTCTTAAACGGGCATCTACACTTAACTTCAATTTGGTGAACTTACCGCTATAAGCTGTGCTAAAAGATGAATTCCCCAACTTATTTGGAATAGTTTGAATGATTTGTGTTACCTCATTTACATCCTCAGTATTAGAAATGCTCGACCAAGCTGTTTCAGCATTGAGTTTATGATTAGGTGTAAGCATTACATTTCCTATCAGGCCTATAACCTGCGTAGGATATTGTTTTATCTCATTGTTTTTTATGGATGGCTGATAATTCAAATATTGAATCATCAGATTGTTTCCTTTTAGATTTCCCCAACCACCTCTGATAGCAAATACCTTATTATTTTTATTGAATGTGTTTTGATCCCAGCTTTGACTATTTGTTAGTCCACCACAAATGCCAAAAATCAGGTTATTCTGATTAAATTCTATTAATCCACCCCTCAAACTAATACCAGAAAGAACCAATGGAGACCAGTTTGGTGAAAAATCCATAATCTCCAATCTTTTTGGTGTACCAAAGAACCTACCTATTCCACCATTTGCAAAAGGTACGATCCTAGATTTTGGGTCGAGCTCAGCTGAAATACCATTTTGCTGGTACATGTCCTTTAATAACTTAAGTGTTTGGATTTGCTTGGAGGCAAGCTCTATAGACTTTTCATATTTTGCTTGCTCAATTTGAATGAGACTATCTTTTGATGCAAATCGCTCTGCTTGCAATATCCTTGATTGGTTTGACCTTTTATAAATTGAGTCTTGAGCAGCGCGAGCTATTATATTTTGAGCTTTACTCAACTCGTTTTGGTACTCTGGATTTTCAATTGTTTCATTTAGGCGGTTTAAATTTCTTTGAAGGTTTTTGGTTTCTGTCAGTGTTGAATCCAACATTTTTGAATACTTATCTGCATTCTCTCTTTGGGTGAATTTAGTCATCAACTTTTCAAATTGATTTACATCAAGGCTAAAATTAATGCGGTTCAATTGCCTCCCATGTAACAAATCATCGGAGTTTAATTGAATATTGGTATTAAACTTTAACCCTCCAATTGAAATTGCAGGTTGAAGAAAAACCTGTTGTGTTGTTTTTGGTGCTTCATTGCCAGAATAAAAACCAGGGTTAATACTAATTTCATAAATGATTTTTGACCCAGTAACATTTACAATTGGAATTGTATCAACAGATTTAAGTTTTTTAGAAACTCTCAATTCAGTTGAATCCAAATTTTGACAAAAAGTTTTATCCATTGTTAGGGTAAATAATAAAACTATGGAAATGAATTTTATCGTTTTCAAGTTTCATGAATGCTAAAGATTAAGCGGTAAAAAAAGCACTTAATAATACTTGAAAAAATATAACAATGATAATTGGGTTCATAGGCTTTAAAGTAATTAATAGGTATTACGAATAGAAAGATATTTTATCTAAAAACAAAATTATTTTTTTCTTTCCTCCTTCTGCTTAAATTGTTTTTAAGTCAAAATAAACGCCATATGCTCAATAAATCCTAAAAAAATGAAAACGACTAATGTCTTATTTTTTTTCTCAATTCATGAATTTAAAGTTCATGATTTATTTATAATCATAGAATTTAGTAAGAAAAATTAGCCAAAAACGCCCAACTGAAAAATTCCTAAGTTTATGTAATTTTACATTTTTTACATTACTTGCATATATAGTAAAATCCTTTTGAAACATTCCTTTAAAAAATTACCACCAAATCCAATTAACAATAATTTTAATTGGATTATTTACTTAAATAAATTTGAATACCGCTTCGCCTTCAATGGTAAAGAGAAAATTGATGAGATAAATGGTGCTGGGAATGATTTGGATTTTGGGGCTAGAATTTATGATGCGAGGTTGGGTAGATGGATGA
>JBILVK010000151.1:0-6099 GCA_044370475.1 Bacteroidia bacterium | reverse complement strand
TCAAATGTTTTTATGGATTCATGTGTTGGTGCTGATTTAACCATTGGAGGAACATGGAATGACTTTCCATTTTATTATACTGGAAATATTGATGATGTATCAATTCATAACAGGGTGTTAACTGCACAAGAAATTTTGGCTATGTATAGTCAATGTTCTAAAATGGTATTGACTCAACCGACCCATTTAACAGAATTAGAAGGTAACGAGGCTGTATACTCTACTACCTCAAGTAATTCTAGCGCCACTTTTCAATGGCAACAGAACACCGGAGTAAATTTTACAAATTTATCTAATGGAGGAAATTACAGCGGTGTTACTTCCAATATATTGAAAATATCAAATGTTCCTCTAAGTTTAAGTAATACCTATTATCGTTGTATATTTACAACTCCACAAGGTTGTAAGGATACCACGAGTCCTGCTAGATTAACTGTAAATCCAATAATTTATGATTCAATTCCATTTTGGCTTCCAGATAGCAGTTTGGTTGCCTGGTATCCATTTAATGGGAATGCCAAAGATGAAAGTGGAAATAACAATCATGGGGTAGTTTATGGTGCTACACTTACTCAAGACAGATTTAATAATTTGAATAAGTCATATACTTTTAATGGGACAAGCTCCAGGATTTTTATCCCTTATTCTAGCAGTTTAAATACCCCTTTGCTATCCATTAATTTGTGGGTTAGAACAGCAAACACAGCAACAACTCAAATTTTTACCAAAAGAAACTGGGCAGATGCTTCGTCTGAACAATATTCTGTAGATACTAAGGACTTTTATATAAAAAGGAATAGCAATTGTATTGCCGATCAAGGTTGGCAAAAAGTTGGTTATACTCCATCTCCGATGCAGAATGTCTGGACTTTGATTTCTATGACTTATGATGGTAGATATATTAGATATTATTATAACGGAATTTTAAGGAATACTAATGATTTGCTCACTTACAAGGAGATGGACACTTGTTTAGGTGCAAATTTGAGTATTGGAGCAGGTTGGGCAAACTTTCCATTTTATTTCAAAGGTGAAATAGATGATATCTCCATTTATGGAAGGGCACTCACCGCAAAGGAGATTTATCAAATTTTTACTCAATGCAAAAAAGTGGTAAAAGACCAACCCGTTAATTTTAATGCGGTATCAGGCGGTAATGCATTCTTCAAAACTAGTACGATAGTAAATGACAGTAGCTCTACATTTCAATGGGAAGAAAATTCTGGTGCAGGATTCGCGCCGATCACTAGCAATTCAATGTATTCAGGGGTGAATTCACCTCAACTTAATATAGCAAATGTTACTAAAACTATGGATAAATACACCTATAGGTGTAAAATTGATCCAATTGTGACCTGTTTAGATACAACAGTATCAGCTGTGCTAAATGTGCAATCAGTGGGATTAATTGAAAATGCGAGGAATTTTGAGTTAAAGCTATACCCAAATCCTGCCTCATTTGAATTTGCAATTTCAATTGATGGTCAAGTAAAAAATTCAACTCTCATTGGTGTTTATGATTCTTACGGTAGAAATGTAACTAATAATTTGCAGGTGAATATCAGTAGTTTAAATCAATATGAATTTAAAGGCAAGCTTTCAGAAGGCATTTATTGGATTAAGCTTGAAATTAATGGACAGACAATTTCTCGAAGCCTAGCTATTAGCTATTAAAAATACTTAAGTAAAATTAAATTCAGCCTGATAGGCAATTTCTTTCCCGCTTGCCAACTAAGTATATAATTCTTATTTTCGTCGAATTGAATTTAATCAAAAGTTGGAAACGTGAGTTATAGAAAAGGTCTTAGTCTTAAAGAAACACTATTTGTTTTTATTTCCTATCTGCCATGGAAATTCAATAAGTTTTGTCCAAGTTATTTAAAGGAATTCGAAAAAACTTGTCAAAAAATTATTGAGTTTGGTGGGAATATAAAAACGGACGGAAGAAAAGTAGTCGTTTCTTACGAGGGGTCTAATTATTCCTTGCGAATTGGGTCTACAGACTTTCTGGTATTTAACCAAGTTATTCTTGAAAAAGAATATGAACCAATTCTCAACTTAATAAATCAAAAGGGGTCTGATTTTAAAGGGTTTAAGATAATAGACGCAGGCGCTAATGTAGGTCTAGCAAGTATTTATTTTAAAAGGAATTTTTCAAATTCTAAAATCGTTGCAATTGAGCCTGATTTAATGAATTTTGATTCATTAAATAATCACATAAAATTAAATGATTTTGAGGGAGACATAAAATCTATTTTAGGGGGTATTTGGGGAACAAATATGAAATTGAACCTTTCCAATAGCTTTAGGGATGGAAGGGAGTGGTCTTTGAATTTGGAAGAAACAGGAGTAAATGAGACGGGTTCTATAGATGCTTATACCCTAGAGGAAATAATGAGATTAAACTCTTTTGAAACAGTTGATTTTTTAAAAATTGATATAGAAGGAGGGGAGAAGAATCTTTTCGAATCTTGGAATTTGAATTCTGATGTTTTGCAAAAAGTTAAATATTTGGCCTTAGAGATTCATGATGAAATAGTGGATAGAAAATTTATACAGAATATTCTTATAAGGGCAGGGTTTGAGTTGCAAGAGATCAATGAAACTACATTTGGCGTAAATTTAAATTTTAAATGAGAGAAGGTAATTTAGAAAGGTTAGTTTCCTATAAAATGAAATCATATGCTGTTAACTATTTAGAGCATAAATTTATTATTGATGGAATTCTATATGCAACTAAGGAATATGCTAAAGGTAAGTTGCTTGATTTAGGTTGTGGAAATAAACCATACAATGAGATTTTATCACCACATATTGAAGAATATATAGGTTGCGACATCATTCAAAGTAGTAATAATTGTGTGGATGTTATTTGTGAGGCTACAGATATTCCTTTGCCTGACAATTCTTTTGATACAGCTTTTTCTACTCAAACCATTGAACATGTTGGTGATTTTCAATTAATGGTAAATGAAGCTTATAGGCTTTTAAAGCCAGGAGGACATTTTATTGTTTCTGGTCCAATGTATTGGCCATTGCACGAGGAGCCTTATGATTTTCATAGGTTCACCAAACATGGCTTTGCGCATACCCTTAAAAAGGCAGGCTTTGAGGTTGTGGAGGTAATTCCAAATGGAGGTAAATGGGCTTTGCTGGGTCAGGTTTTGATACAAACTTTGCCGGTTTGGTTAACATTTCCAAAGGCTTTAAAATGGATGCACAATAAATTATTTATTTGGTTGGATCAAAAATATTTCGACCCAATCAATACCATGAATTATGTGGCTATTGGAAGGAAATAATTCATGGAAATAGAGTTATCAATTGTTATTCCATGTTATAACCATGGCTCTTTTATTCAAGAGGCCTTAGATAGTATTTCGCTTAAGGATTTTCCGAACGCAGAAGTTATCATTGTAAATGATGGCTCCACAGATGCGAATACCATTGAGGTGTTGAGCCAATTAAGTGCGCAAGGTTTTACTGTAATAAACCAAATTAACCAAGGTTTAGGGCGCACGAGAAACAATGGAATAAGATTGGCAAAGGGTAAATATATTTTGCCTTTGGATGCAGATAATAAACTCTTGCCTACTTATCTTACAAAGGGAGTTCAATATTTAAATGAGCATCCAGAAATTTCTGTTGTTTACGGCGATCCTATCTTGTTTGGAGATGAACAAGGGCATCAAGTCTTGCGCAAGTTTAATTTGCAACAGTTAATTACGGGGAATTATATTGATGCTTGTGCTTTGTTTAGAAAATCGGCATGGGAAGCGGTTGGCGGTTATGATGAGCATATGCCCTATATGGGGGTAGAGGATTGGGAATTCTGGCTGAACCTATCTTTTAATGGTCATAAATTTTATTATTTACCCGAACCTTGTTATTATTATAGGGTAGCTAATAAGTCGATGATAAAAAAAGATACTGCACCCAATTACAGTGTTTTGCGATTCTATATTGAGAACAAACACTCGTCGTATTTAGACTTTAATGCACCCGCAGAGGCATTAGCCTTAAAGTTCAAAGCCAATCCAATTGTATTGGTTTTTAAATTGATATTAGCCTCCTATTTCCCCAAGGTATACAAGGATTGGGTGGAGCAAAGGAAAATTAAACGTATTTAATGAATACACCTGTTTTACTAATTATTTTCAATCGTTTCGACACCACTGTTCAGGTAATTGAAAAGTTGCGTGAGGTAGGGGTGCAGAAATTGTATATTTATTGTGATGGGGGTAGAGAAGTTAAGAAGGGTGAGAAGGAAGAATTACAACTTGTGCAATCAAAGGTCATAAATGAAATCAACTGGTCTTGTGAGGTAAAAACCAATTTTAGAGATTTGAATGAAGGTCCGCGATTAGCCATTGGGCATGCAGTTTCTTGGTTTTTTGATTTTGAAGAAGAAGGAATAATTTTAGAACACGATTGTGTGCCTAACTCTTCTTTTTTTTCTTTTTGTGAGCAAATGCTAGCACATTACAGGCACAATGATCGTGTGATGCATATATCGGGTGATAATTTTCAATTTGGTCCAAAATACGGTGATGGCAGCTATTATTTTTCTCGCATAACTCATATTTGGGGCTGGGCTACATGGAAGCGTGCTTGGAAACAATATGATGTTCATTTAAAAAGCTTTCCTGAGTTTGTAGCGCAGGGTAAAATTAATTCAATGATTCCATATAAATCTGGTCGAAAATATTGGCTCAATATCTTACAAGCCTGCTATGAAGGTAAGGTGGAGTCGTGGGATTATCAATGGAATTATGTGTTGTTAAATCTAGATGGATTATCCATTTTACCCAATGTGAATTTGGTGAGCAATGTGGGCTTTGATTCATTAGCATTAAATACCACCAATCCGGGTCATAAGACCGCAAGGATGCAAACGGAGTTGATAGGAAGTGTGGTTCATCCTAAAGAGATTGTTATTCAACATAAGGCAGATAAACGCACCATTAGGAGTATTGTAAATCCAAGTGTATTTCGTTATTTCTTAGATAAATTACTAGACTATTTTAAGATTAGGTTTTAGCTTTTTTATGGATTTTGAGGATTTAAAATGTTTATGTATTTTCGATTGCAAATTTTGTAAATAATTATGAAAAAATATTTAACCCTTATTGCACTTACTTTATGTTTTAGCTACCCTAGTTTTGCTAAAAGCCTTCCTACCTTCCTTCCGCAAAATGGTTTGGTTGCTTGGATGCCATTTGATGGGAATGCCAATGATGAAAGTGGCAATAATAACAATGGAACATTTATAAAAGCTACACCAACCAATGATAGGCTTGGAAATCCAAACAGCGCTTACAGTTTTAATGGGAATGCAAAACAGTATATTATGTGTACCAATGCGAATTTGCCTATGGGAAGCTCTGCTAGAACCATTTCCATGTGGATGAATTATGCTGGTGTAGTTGCAAGTGGAGAATCTTTAACCGCCTTAGGATATGGTCAGCAAACAGATGGAAATTGCTCCATGGTTGGATTATATCAAGGTAAGGTTAGGTTTATGACTTGGGCCTATGATTTTGATGTTGCTTATAATTATACGAGCAATACTTGGATGCATGTTACGGTAACCTATGATGGTACTACAGCTAAAACGTATGTGAATGGCAATGTAATTGGTTCGGGCAATTATACCAATTGGAACACCCTACTTTCATCTAAGTTTTTTATTGGTACAAGGCCAGATTCGCTCAATAGCTTTTTCAATGGAAAATTAGATAATATAGGAATTTGGAATAGGGCACTTACAGCTTCAGAGGTAAGTACTGTTTACCAAGAAAAGCTTCCTAGTCCTTTGCCATCTTATTTGCCACAAACGGGTTTATTGGCATGGTTTCCATTTAATGGGAATGCCAATGATGAAAGTGGAAATGGAAATGATGCGGTAACAAACACAGCGCAACTTACTACCGATGTAAAAGGGAATGCCAATAAAGCGTATCAGTTTAATGCCTCTTTAGGTCAGTATATTAAGTGTATCAATGTGAACATGCCTAAGCTTAAATCTAACCGTACATTTAGTATGTGGCTTAAGCCAGATGCAGCTATTACTTCTGCAGAAACCATGACCTCTTTTGG
>JBILVK010000056.1:0-20213 GCA_044370475.1 Bacteroidia bacterium | reverse complement strand
CTCTGTTTATGACCTACATGGCATACGTGTTTATGAACATTTCCAGACAAACAAAACACAAGCTTTAGACTTAAGCAACCTTAAGCCTGGCTATTATTTTATTCTACCTTTCTCTGAGGATTTTATGTTTAATGCCAAGAAAATTTTAATAAAATAATTTGCCTTTTTTGTTCAAATGTTATAAAATCGTGTAAACTTAAAACATGAAAAAAATAATACTAACACTATTGGTTCTGGCATTTTCGGCACCAATTTTCGCACAAACGAATTCAGATGACATCGCAATCATCCAATCTCTTTATGGTAAAGAAAAGAAGGAATTGGTTAAAGCTTACTTGGTTCTTTCAGATGCAGATGCTGCTAAATTTTGGCCTATTTACGAGGCTTATGAAATTGAAAGAAAAGAAATAGGTAAAAAACGCTTAGAGAATATCTCTAACTACATTAGTACCTACGGACATGCGTCAGATCAAGAGATCGATAAAATGACTATAAATGCAATAAAATATAATACCGAATTTGATAAGCTAGTAGGAAAATATTATGGTAAGCTTAAAAAGTCATTAGGCTCTAAGAATGCAGCAAAATTTGTTCAATTAGAAAACTACCTAATGATTGGAGTTAATGCTTCAATTTATGATAATATTCCATTTATCGACGAATTGGAAGATAACAAAAAAGACTAAACGTATTTATTTAAACAAAAAAGGCTAGGTATCCCCTAGCCTTTTTTGTTTTGTGCAAACCCAATTCTTTTCAATTCAATCAGGCAGCCTTTACATAAACAACCTTTAAATAATTTAGAAATCTGAGCCAGTTCATCGCCAGTTAGTTGAACCGAATTACATTGGCAATGCTCAATTTCGTTGGGTCGGCAAATAAATTCGACACCACATTTTGGACATTTTTCAAATTTCATGGCTTGATAACAAGTCTGCTTTTTGATAAACAATTTTTACTATCGTCGAGAATAAGCACAAAATAAACCCCAGGTAAAAATGATGCAGAAATAGCTTGAGTTTGACCTGGTTTAAAATCAACATAATAAACTTCCTTTCCCAAAACGTCTATTAGCTTTATACCAGCATATTTTCCAGGATATTCAATTTCAAACTCCCCTCCTTGCACAATTGGGTTAGGAAAAATCTTTATCGATTTATTTAATTTCAATTCATCAGTACCATCTGTAGTTATTATATTAATGCAGCCAATAGCATGGAGGTCAAATCCGCTTGAGGGAAAAGGTGTTGGCCAAGGATCGTTAACCATATTGCCAGTATTATCTTTCTGAGCATATTCTGGCATGATACTTCCTATTACATCTACAATTCTTATGTAATTTATCGAATTACCTGGAGCCAAGGAATCTTTTAACTCATTTAAATCAAATGGAACGCCATATGGCATAATATACTTTCCTGCAAAATTATGTAACTGATGCGCCTTTAATCCCCCAAATGGCCCAACTTGTGCAAGCGTATCTGTTAAGCTAAATGCTGGAAATCTAAAATACTTCTTGCCATCACTACTTACTTCCACAAAAGCCAATTCCAAGAAAAAGGAATCTGCGCTAAATGGAAACCCATTTTCAAAAACCACAAAATCTGGTCCCACCCTGTTAATTATTGGGTAAGGTAGCTTAATGTCAATAGACCCTCCATCACCTAAGCTTAACATATATCCATTAGGACTCAAATAAATGCTATCTGCTGAACCAACCGATGCTTTTCCTATGCTCGTATCAGCTATATTTTGCCATCCTCTTTTTAAAGTAATACCAGCTCCCGAGGGATAGTAATTATTAAATGTGCTAATAATGCTACTATCTTTATGAATAGCCGTAGTTCCAGCAAATCCAGCCTGTGGGGCGTATTGCGACAATCCAATAAATGGCAATAGAATTGTTAAAATAAAAACAATAATAAACCTACAAAAGCTATTTCTCATTGCATGCAAATATAGGCATTTGATAGAAGGAACTCCATCACTTTACATTTAACCTTTTGTATAATTGTGCAACAATTACTTAAAAAAAGCTGACATTTGTTACATGAGGTTAAAACAAATAAAATGGATTTTCATCATCATCATAAGTCTATTATTTCCATTGAATACCAATGCGCAAAGATCAAATTGCAGCAGTGCTTTAATAAACACCAATTCTGATAGTCTTGTAAAACACATGATGCAATTAATAGGGAAATTACCTGTTAATGTAAATGGAACAGATCAGTTTATCCAATCAAGGTACGCTTTTCATTTGGGCAACCCACTTGCAGCTGCATTTCTAGCCCAGAAATGTGCATCTTATGGATTTCAAGTAAGAAATATGGACTACAGTGGCAGCGGTAGAAATGTGATTGCAGAGAAAAAAGGCTCTCAATTTCCTGCTAAATCTATTATGCTTTGCGCCCATTACGATTGCGTTGGAGGAACAAATTCTAACTTCCAAGGTGCAGACGATAACGCCAGCGGATGTGCTGCATTACTTGAAGCAGCGCGTGTTCTAAAGGATATTGACTTTCCTTATACCCTGCAATTGGCCTTCTGGGATGAGGAAGAAGCAGGCTTAATAGGTAGCAAATCCTTCCCTTCTTCTGGAGGTGGTTTGCCAGAAATTATAACGGTAATAAACCTCGATATGATTGCTTGGGATGGCAACAATGATTCATTGGCCATGTTTCATGTAACGCCAAATCTGCCTCAATCTATTGATTTTGCAGATAGAATGCACCACATTCTTACTAAGCACAAAATACCCCTTCATTCGTTCGTTAAAAATCCTGGCGAACCCAATACAGACCACCAGTCCTTTTGGACAAAAGATATACCAGCCATAGGTCTAACAGAGGATTATGATAACGATTTAAGTCCACATTGGCACAGGTTTTCGGATAGTATAGAAAATATACATATCCCCTATTTTGTAAACATGAGTAAATTAGCAATCATGACCCTTTGCGAATTTGCCCAAGAAGGAACAAGCTCCTTAGCAACAGAAAAAACGCTCACAGATTTTACCGTTTTTCCAAATCCTGCCCAAAAAGAATTCTGCTTAAAAGATATCAGCAAAATTCAAAAAATAGAAGTATACAATTCCTTTGGTCAATTAGTCTCACAGTATTTTTGCTCCAATGAAAATTGCTTCGCCGCCCCTCAAATTCAAGGCATATATCTCATAAAAGTTTTCGGTCTGAACCAACAAATTTTTCAACAGAAGTTATGGGTTAAATAAAAAAAACTCCGCAACAATTAAGCTGCGGAGTTTTAATCTTTATTTATTCATCATCAGAAGTATCATCTTCTTCTTCTATATCCTCTTCAATAATTTCAGGCCCAACATCCTCAATATCTTTGTCGGTTCCTGCAATCACCTCAAATCCTTCAACTATTTCTCCCTCCTCAGTATCAACTGCATCAGCTTCCTCATCTCCCGGGATATAATTGATTTTAGCTACACTGGCAATCTCATCCTTGCCGCCAATGTTTATTAACCTCACTCCTTGTGTTACCCTTCCTAGAACCCTTAGAGAGCTTACACTTAAGCGAATGGTAATACCACTCTTATTTATAATCATGATGTCATTGGTATCATCCACTTCCTTGATAGAAACCAATTTACCTGTTTTGTCTGTAACATTCATGGCCATTACACCTTTACCACCACGTTTGGTAATGCGGTATGCTTCTACCTCTGTGCGCTTGCCCATGCCATTTTCACTCACCACCAAAACATTGGTTGTTTTTGGATCTTCAATAGAAACCATTCCAATTACTTCATCACCATCGGCAAGTCGGATCGACCTAACACCCGTTGCATTTCTGCCCATAGGACGAACGCCACTTTCATTAAACCTAATTGCTTTTCCTTCTCTACTTGCAATAATAATTTCGCTGGTACCATTAGTTAATTTAGCCTCTACCAAGGTATCTCCTTCACGAACATTCATTGAGTTGATACCATTTGCCCTAGGTCTGCTATAAGCTTCAAGAGTGGTCTTCTTAATGGTACCTTTTTGGGTAACCATGATCACATTGTAGGTGTTTAAATATTCTGGATCGCTGAGCGATTTAACATTTAAGAACGCCTTCACTTTATCTTCTGCCGGTATATTGATTAAGTTTTGAATAGCTCTTCCCTTACTTGTTTTTTCACCTTCTGGAATTTCAAACACACGTAACCAGAAGCAACGACCTTGTTCAGTAAACAACAATAAATAGTTATGGTTAGTTGCCATAAAGATATGTTCAACAAAGTCCTCCTGACGCTTGGCAACTCCCCTACTTCCCCTGCCACCACGGGCTTGGGTACGGTATTCGTTTAAGCTGGTTCTTTTCATATAACCCAAATGCGATATGGTAATTACCACTTCATCATCTGGAATTAAATCTTCCATGCTCATTTCATTGCCCACCATTTCAATGATACTTCTGCGCTCATCACCATACTTATCTTTCATTTCAATAAGTTCATCTTTGATGATTTGCATACGCAATGCTTCATTAGAAAGAATTTCTTCCAAACGAGCAATTAACTCCATGATTTGAGCGTACTCATCTTTAATCTTATCGCGCTCTAGGCCAGTTAATCTTTGCAAACGCATATCTAAGATGGCCTTAGATTGAATCTCAGATAGCTTGAAAGTTTCCATTAAGCCATTTTTAGCTTCATCTGGCGTACGAGCCGCACGTATCAAGGAAATTACCTGATCTAAATGATCTAATGCAATTAATAATCCTTCTAAGATATGTGCACGTTTCTTGGCTTCTTCTAAATCGAATTGAGTTCTACGAATAACTACTACATGCCTATGCTCTACAAAGTGAACAATTAAATCCTTAAGATTTAATGTTTCTGGTCTTCCTTTTACCAAGGCAACATTGTTAACACTAAAAGAAGTCTGAAGTTGAGAGTATTTGTATAATTTATTAAGAACAACATTAGGAACACAATCGCGCTTTAAGTCAAACACCATGCGCATTCCTTCTCTATCACTCTCATCTCTTACATCACTTATGCCTTCAACTACTTTTTCATTCACTAAATCAGCAATTTGTTTAATTAAGGTTGCTTTGTTTACTTGATAAGGTATTTCATGAACTACAATCTGGTCTTTTCCAGTTTTGCTTGTTTCAAATCCAGCCTTAGCACGCATTACAATTCTACCTCTTCCAGTTTCAAAGGCATTCTTTACACCTTCATAGCCATATATGGTTCCACCAGTTGGAAAATCTGGTGCTTTAATATATTTCATTAACTCTGGAATGGTAATTTCCCTATTTTCAATATAAGCTATAATACCATCTACACATTCAGATAAATTATGAGGTGCCATATTGGTTGCCATACCCACAGCAATACCAGCAGCTCCATTCATCAATAGGTTTGGCACTTTAGCAGGTAATACAGTTGGCTCTTGCAAACTATCGTCAAAATTCGATCTAAAATCAACCGTATTTTTATCGATATCCGTCAACAATTCCTCTGCCATTTTTCTCAAACGCGCCTCAGTATAACGCATCGCTGCAGGTGGATCACCATCCACAGAACCAAAGTTTCCCTGACCATCAACCAACATGTATCGCATGTTCCATTCTTGTGCCATACGTACCATGGTGTCGTAAACAGATGAGTCTCCATGTGGATGGTACTTACCTAATACCTCCCCTACGATACGCGCTGATTTCTTGTAGGGTCGATTGGACGCTAATCCCAATTCTGTCATACCATACAATACCCTGCGATGAACAGGTTTTAATCCATCACGCACATCGGGCAATGCCCTACTAACGATAACCGACATCGAATAATCGATGTATGCGGTTTTCATCTCGTCTTCAATGTTAATTTGTATTATTCTATCTTCTGCCATAATCAATTTATTAATTGCAAGTTTTCCCTTTTTTAACTAAGCGCTACACTTAATTCTTTTTATCCTGGTTATTTACTTACAAAGTATTGCAAAATAAGGTATTCGCAGCTATTTTTGGGCATAAAATTCCCACAAAAAAATGCAAATTTGTGGATAATAAATTGCTCATTTTTTTGCTATATATTTGAATACATATGATGAAGATAAAAAACCTAATTACCCTTGCCTTTTTCTTAAGCTTTTTTTGCCAATCAACATTAGCTGTACGCATTGATTCATTGGACATTACGCATTACAACTTAGCCATCAACTTGCAAAATATAGACAGCAAGCAAATATCAGGAAAAGCAGAAATTACAGGTGCTGTCAATTTTTTAAACACCAAGGTCATTACACTCGATTTATTAAAACTGATACCCGACTCAATTTTCTGCAATAAACAAGCATCTTTTTTCACGAAAACGGATTCAACCATTAGCATTTCATTAGATAAAGAATACCAAATTGGCGATTCCATAAAACTAGAGATTTATTACCATGGTTCACCTGTAAAAGATAGTCGTTGGGGCGGCTTTTACTTCTCTGGCAATTATGCGTTTAATATGGGTGTAGGCATGGGTTCTAACCCACCTAATTTTGGAAGATGTTGGTATCCCTGTAATGATAATTTTACAGATAGGGCAACCTATGAATTTCATGTCACAACAGATTCAGGATTTATGGCTGTTTGCAGCGGACTTCAGGAGCCAGCCAAACTAAATCCTGATGGTTCAATTGTCTGGAACTGGCGCTTGGGTCAGACCATACCTACCTATATTGCCAATGTAGCTGTAAGTAAATATGTATTGGTCAATAGTTTCTATGCAGGCATTGCTAGGGAGATTCCAATAGTGTTGGCGGTTGCTGCGGCAGATACTGCTAAAGCAAAATTATCTTTTTTTAGGCTGAACCAAGCCATGCAATGTTTTGAAGAGAGGTTTGGACCTTATTTGTTCGACCGAGTGGGATATGTGGGTGTGCCCTTTAACTCGGGTGCCATGGAGCATGCTTGCAATATCTCCTACCCGCTATATGCAGTGGATGGGTCAGCTAATTATGAAACCTTAATGGCCCATGAGTTATCTCATCATTGGTGGGGAAATTTGGTTACTACCAGAACTGCTGGTGATATGTGGCTAAATGAAGGATGGGCAAGTTATTGTGAGGCACTTTTTTTAGAGTGCGTTTATGGTAGAAATGAATATGATGCTAAGATTAACTCTGAGCTATTCGAATCCTTACGTTGGGCGCATGTGCGAGACGGTGGATTTATGGCGGTGTCTGGCGTTCCCTTGGCTCAGACCTATGGAACTCATGTGTATACCAAAGGCGGATTAATGGTACATACCCTAAGGAATATGATGGGTGATTCTGCATTTTTTGTGGCTTGTAAAAACTACATGAATGTTTTGAAATTTAGGGATGTTAACTCCTTTAATTTGATGGACTATTTTACCGGTTACAATAAGAATTTAGACCTAGTTGATTTTTTTAATACTTGGATTTATGATGCAGGTGATCATGATTTTCAAGTTATCAGCTTTATTGAACAAGGTGTAGCAGGCAAGTTTGTTTTGCAAGCCCAACAACAAAGGCGACATAAGGTAAATTTAATTAAAAAGGCTGAACTCAATTTAAAGATTTATTATCAAAATGGAAGCAGTTTGGTAGTTCCAGTTGCTTTGGTTTCCGATTGGAGTGGAATGGCAAAAGCTGAAGTGAGCTTGTCAACCGAGCAAAACAAGAACATTGCCTTTGTGGTGTTAAACGAGGATAACAAATTGGCTTTAGCAAAAACCTATCAAAGGGAATGGATCAAAACCACGGGCATTAAAAACTTAAACAATGCCCTTTTTACTTGCACCGTAAGTGAAGTTAAGGATTCTGCATTAATTTATGTTGAGCATCATTTTGCCTCACCATTTGCCTGGGTAAAAGATATGCCAGCTGGAATTCGTATTTCCAATGAACGGTATTGGAGTGTGCAAGGCTTGTGGAAGGAGGGCGATATAAAAGCTACTGCTTTTTTGAATTATGATGGCTCAACTCCTGGCACAAAAAATGGTGGATTCTTGGATAATGAGTTAATAAAAGGGCTAGAGGATAGCCTTGTTTTATTATATAGACCTAACCCCAATGAGCCTTTTATCATTGAAACAGATTTAACCTTTCAACCTGGTGGTAGTAAGTCAGATAAAGTAGGAAGGTTTTGGATAAACAAGTTAAAAAAAGGGGATTATGCTATAGGTTATAAAGATATTACGGCTTCCAATAAATCACTTATTAGCAATGAATATGTTTTAAAACTATTTCCAAATCCAACCAATGATGTAATAAATATTGAGTTGCCTCAAAACCATGGAAATGCCAAGATTTCTATTTTTAACACCAATGGGGTTTTAATAGATACAATTGCGGTAAAGAAAAACGAACAAGTAGTTTCTTACCAAACCAAAGATTTAACAAAGGGTAATTACTTGCTTTTATATGAAGAGGGCAAAAGCAAGCTAAACAAAACTTTTATTGTGTATTAGTATGCTTAAACCTGCAGTATCACCTATTCGCTTGCTTAGGTATTTAAACAATACCAAAACCTATACCGAGGATCTTTTGGCTGTTGAAGAGCCTTTGGAAATTAGAGTTGGTTATGGTGCGCAACACAAAAGAGAACAGCGCCGAATCTCGGTAACCATGCGTACTCCAGGCAATGATTTTGAACTAGCCATTGGCTTTCTATTTACAGAGGGGATTATTACTTCTGTTGAAGAAATTCATAGCATAAAATATTGTACGGAGCTCAATACAAAAGAAAATAATTCAAACATTGTTAGGGTTGAATTAAGAGAAGACATAGAACTGAACATAGATTCTTTGCAAAGAAATTTCTATACCACTTCGAGTTGTGGTGTTTGCGGAAAGGCTAGTATTGATGCTGTTTTTCAGCAATGCGACAAGAGTGAAAAACCCCACTTTATTGTTTCATCTAAGTTGCTAACTGCTCTTCCACAAAAGCTAAATCAATACCAACAAATTTTTACTTACACGGGTGGACTTCATGGGTGTGCCTTGTTTACTCCTGAGGGTGATTATATCATTAGTCGGGAGGACGTTGGACGTCACAATGCACTAGATAAGTTAATTGGCGCTTTGATTGGTTCGGACAGAGAAAAAATGAAAAGAAGCATTTTATTGCTAAGTGGGCGGGCAAGCTTTGAGTTAATTCAAAAGGCTGCAATGGCGCAAATACCGTTAGTTGCATCTGTTGGAGCACCCAGCAGCTTGGCAGTTGATATTGCCAAAGAAGCCAACATCACTTTAATTGGTTTTTTAAAGGAGAATCGATTTAATATTTACACCCATGAATCAAGAATTGGCAATGATGAATAATTGCTAAACCAATTCTTCTTCTTCCTCTTCTTTTGTAACCATGTCTTTTTCTATGCGCAAATTATCAATGATAAAGGCTTGCCTATCCATGGTATTTTTACCCATAAAATATTCAAGCATTTTTTGAATTGGCATATCTGGATTAAGAACTACTGGTTGCAGCCTCATATCTTCACCAATAAACAAACCAAACTCTTCAGGAGATATCTCGCCCAACCCCTTAAATCTTGTAATCTCAGGCCTAACACCTAATTGATTAATGGCATCTTGACGCTCTTGATCAGTATAACAATAAATGGTTTTTTGTTTGTTTCTGACCCTAAACAAAGGCGTTTCTAATATGTATAAATGTCCGTTTTTTGCTAAATCTGGAAAGAATTGTAGGAAGAAAGTAAGCAATAAAAGTCTAATGTGCATTCCATCCACATCGGCATCAGTTGCTACAACAATTCTATTATACCTTAGGTCTTCAATGCTTTCTTCAATATTTAAAGCATGCTGCAATAAATTAAACTCTTCGTTTTCGTAAACCACTTTTTTGGTTAGACCATAGCTATTTAAAGGCTTTCCTCTTAAGCTAAACACTGCTTGAAGTTCAACATTTCTGCTCTTGGTAATAGAACCACTTGCCGAATCTCCCTCTGTAATAAACAAGGTGGTTTCAAATTTTTTCTCATCCTTGCCATCGTTGTAATGAATTCTACAATCGCGCAGTTTTTTGTTGTGTAAGTTTGCTTTTTTAGCTCTATCATTCGCCAGCTTTTTAATGCCAGCCATTTCTTTACGCTCACGTTCACTCTGGTTAATTCTTCTTAAGAGAGCATCGGCAACATCCGAATGTTTATGTAAGTAATCATCTAAACTCTTCTTTAAAAAATCACCCACAAATTGACGCACAGAAGGTGATTCCGTAGGAGCCATATTTTGGGAACCGAGTTTAGTTTTAGTCTGACTTTCAAAAACAGGCTCTTGCACCCTTAGGCTCACCGCGGCAATGATACTAGCTCTAATATCGGCTAGGTCAAATTCTTTCTTATAAAAATCGCGAACAGTTTTTGCAAACGCCTCTCTAAAGGCATTTAAGTGTGTGCCACCCTGGGTTGTATGCTGCCCATTTACAAAGCTGTAATACTCTTCCCCATATTGGTTTTCGTGGGTTATTGCAACCTCAATATCCTCCCCTTTTAGATGTACAATTGGATACCTTAGGGCTTCTTCGTTTGTTTTACGTTTTAACAAGTCCAATAAACCATCTTTAGAAAAATATTTCTTATCGTTGAACCAAATAGTTAATCCACTATTTAAATAAACATAATTCCAGAGCATATTTTCAATATACTCATTGATAAATTTAAAATGCTTAAATATGGTATCATCTGCAATAAAAGAGATGGCCGTTCCATTAGGTTCAATGGTGTCTTGGAGCTTGTGATCTTTGGTTAAGTTACCCTTTTCAAATTCAACAATTTTAGTTTTGCCGTCCCTAAAAGATTGTACTTTAAATGAGTTTGAGAGTGCATTCACAGCCTTGGTTCCAACTCCATTTAATCCCACCGATTTTTTGAAAGCGTTTGAGTCGTATTTACCACCAGTATTAATTTGAGATACGCATTCTATTACTTTGCCTAAAGGTATCCCCCTACCATAATCTCTTACAAAAGCTTTGTTGTCTGTAATCTTAATATCAATTTGCCTTCCATTGCCCATTACAAATTCGTCAATGGAATTATCGATAATTTCTTTTAGGAGAATGTAAATACCATCGTCCATGGCGCTTCCATCACCCAGCTTACCTATGTACATACCCGGTCTAAGACGTATATGTTCACGCCAATCTAAAGAGCGAATACTACTCTCATCATAATTTACAACTTCTTCTGCCATACTCAAAAATGAAGATGCCAAGATACATACAATTCGTCAAAAGCACAGATTGTCTTTTGCACAAGATTGTGGAAAAGATAAAAAAAAACCTCGAAGCTAGGCTCCGAGGTTTTTCAATTAGGTAATAATAATTTACTAACGAATAGCAGCTTCAAACAATGGATTTTTGAAGAATTTAGCAAATTCTAAGTCTTCTTTAGCCATGTTTCTAACGTTACTGTTTTTGCTTACAGCTTGAGCCAAGTTGGTAGTACAAACATCTTGGTTATTCATTTTAGCGCCACAAATGGCACGTAAATAGTAATGTTCCCATGTTAATACATCAGGACTTAAGTTATCGATGGTAGTTTTAGCACCATTGGCATCGCCATTTAACAATTGAGCTAAAGCAGTATTAAAATCAGATACACCTGATTTTCCAAAATTACTTGTTGCTGAAGAATAGTTGCCAGATTTAACATCATATACACCTAAGTTATAATAGGTGTTAGCGCCATTATTGGCGGCTTGTTGGTAGTAATTACGAGCTGAAGATAAATTACCTTCTGCACGAGATAAAGCACCTAAATTAGCTAAAATAGTTCCATTATTTGCACTTAATTCATTTGCTCTGTTTAAGTTTCCTTTAGCACTGTTCAAATTATTGTTTTGCATATTAACCAAAGCCAAATCATTGAAACCTCTCCAATCATCGCTAAACTTTGTAGTGTAAGCCACTAAAACTTCTTCTTTTTGCTTCAAATCAGTTGAGATAACGGCTAAATGATACAATTCAACATTGCTTAATTGCTCATATTTACCATAATAAGTTAGTAACTCAGCTTCAGTTTTAAATGGTTTGTTACCAATAACGATTAATTCTGATTTGCGCAATTTAGGTAAAATAGACTCAGCAGCTTTCTTCCATGATTTTTCATGATTTTTACGCAATTGAGCTTCGCGTTCTTCATCGCTAATACTTGTATTATTGATAATTGCAATCATGGCATCTTTATCTTCTATATTAGAAGTAGATAATTCTGTTGCAAATCCTTTCCAATCTTCAGCTAACATATAACCCATGCTAAAGTTACTGTCGTTCACTTCAGAAAAGCCTAATGTCTTCAATTCTTTTCTAAAATAGGCAAAAGTTGAAGAAGAACGACCTTTTGATAAGTTGCTATTTCTATCTAACTCACCATCTGGTGATGCATATGCATTGATAGAAATACCTCTTACTATCCAATTAGGATCTTTCTTCAATAATTTCTTCAAATCAGAAATCTGAGTTTTATTGTTCAAACTCTTTCCAACCTTTAAGTTAGGGTTAAACTTATCCACATCCATAGGGAAGTAAATATTCACCGCTTTGTTGCTGATTTCTGGCTGGTAATTATCCTTGCCTGCATAGTACTCATTAGAAAACTTAAGCATTCCTGCTGTTGTAATGGTACCTTTTACCATAATACTATCTGGTACAATAACAGGCTTTCCTTCGTAAGAGAAACGTGGTAATAGACTAACGCTTTTCAAATCTGAAGTGTATGGAATTTTGTCTGAGTAAGACACTTTTCCACCTGTTTTAGAATTAACGGTTTGGTCTGCAGAACCTTCTGCACTTTCACCTTTAATCGTCATGGTTTTCAAAGCAATTTCTTTTCCGTCCTTTGTTTTTAAATAAGGCTGGAATGTAACCACTGCTTTAGCTTTCATGGTTTTTGGTGGCACTGAACCATTAATAGTGATACTTACAGAATCACCTCGCATTTCCAATGGGTCTGGAGTTACTGAGTAAGAGTTCTTAGTTAAGTTTGGACCACTACAGGCGGCTAATAAAACTGAAGTGGCAAGGCTAATTGGTAGAACTTTTTGGAAAAAATCCTTCATTGTTATTTATTTTTGTTGCGCAATATTAAGGTTTTACAACTAGGAATAAAAAAAATTATAGTATTTTGTATATAATTAAAATTAAAGGGAAGGCTAAAATCCCAGATTATCTTCAAGTGAGAGATGATCAATTTACCCTAATTGCCTATACGCGAATTGATAGGCCAGAAAAAGCACTCGAAAAGGTTGGGCTAGGTACACATATTGAAAAGATTAAAGAACTATTAATTATTATGCCTTTTGGCAAAATGACTAAACTTGAGCTAAATGACTGAACAAAATAATATCATTGCCTATAAAGATGTGAGTATCTTTCAGCAAGACAGCCTCGTTCTATCTGAGGTTAATTTCTCTATACAAGCTGGTGAGTTTGTTTATTTAATAGGTACCACAGGAAGTGGAAAAAGCACCTTACTCAAGTCTATGTATGGTGAGTTGCCCATCGCAAAAGGCCATGCTCAAGTGGTTGATTACGATTTAGAGGCATTAAAAAAAACAGACATACCTCTTTTAAGAAGAAAATTAGGGGTTGTTTTCCAAGACTTTCAATTGCTTTTCGATAGAAATGTGAATGAAAACTTAAGCTTTGTCCTTAAGGCAACAGGGTGGAAAAATAATTCTGAAATCGAAAACAGAATTCATGAGGTTTTATCCTTGGTTGATTTAGCAACCAAAGGACATAAAATGCCTTTTGAACTAAGTGGTGGAGAACAACAAAGAGTGGCAATTGCAAGGGCATTACTTAATATGCCTAAACTAATTCTAGCCGATGAACCAACTGGAAATTTAGACCCTAAAACCAGTGATGATATTCTTGAGTTGTTGCACCAAATCAGTAAAACAGGAACTGCTGTTCTAATGGCTACACACGACTATAGAATTTTAGATAAATTCCCAGCTGGTATCATGCGATGCGAATCGGGGAAAGTGCTAAACAACAAGCTTCTCAATGGATTTAAGGGATCAGATCAATAAGTGCCTGAGCATTTTTATGAACATCAAAAATACCTTCAATTATTACCTGCCGCTTTTCTAAATCCTCTCTTGTAAATTCCTGTCGCATCAACTCCTCCAAGCGTTGTACCATCTCTTGAGGTTGATCTTCAATATAACATGCTGCTTCTAGTCCGGTATGGCTTACCATATGCGAATTTACCAACATAAACCTCCCTTGAAAAAGCACATTGATGAGCTTTAATTTTATGCCTGTTGGCTGGAAAGTAGGTAACACATTTATGTGCGCATTTTCAATAAAAGTATTTATTTCTTCTGGACTAATATCTTCTATTAAACGAATATTTGTGTGAGGTAATGCCGCATTTTTTAGGTCTGAACCAATTCCATTTCCAGCAATAATTAGGGGAATGTTGGTAGAAGAAAAAACTTCATTCACTAGAAACATCGCAGCTACATGGTTTTCTGCCACACTTAGCTTGCCATGGTAAAAGCAATAATCGCCCGACCCTAATTTGCTTATTATTGAACTGTTGCCATGAAATGCTGGTAAGAGTTTCACTGCATCTCCAAATCTACTTTTTAAACAGGCTTCATCTTTTTTTGAAATAGCTAAAATAAGATTGGCATGCCTAAGTATGGACTCGAAATTCTTGAGTAAAATAGATTCGATTCCATAATAGGTTTTCAAACAAAAATTACTTTCAGATTCAGCAAGTAGTCTGTAATAATCATGTTCAATATTATGCATCCTCACCATCTTGAATCTATTTTTTAGCTGTGGGTGATCAAGTAAAAGACAACAATGTAATGCCTCAAAAAGTATAGGATCATTGTCCTTAAGCAGATTTTTTAACAGTGTCGCATTTCCCCTAGTAGCAACAATATAGGGCTTTGTAATGTCTAAGGTGATTTTTTTACGGGGGTAATAAAATACATGGGTGCAGTACTTTTCTAACTCAGGTGCAACTCCCCTATCTCCATATTCAAAACAATGTAGCTTTATCTTAACTCCATTCTCATGCAATGCTTTTATCTTATAAAAAACATCAATCACTCCGCCATAATTGGCAGGAAATGGAATGTCGAATGAAACGATATGAATTGACCTATTCAATTAAAAATTCTTAAAATGAGTGATGAGCTTTTGAGATTCGTTCTGCAAATTATACACTTGCGATGCTAGGATGCAATTGTTTTGCAATCTTATTTGTAATTCCTTATCCTCAAGTAAATTATTTATTGCCTTGGCAATAGCCTCTACTTCGCTTGGCACCAAAATGGCCACTTCATATTCTTTATTAATCGCTTCGTATTCAGGGAAATTTGCGCAAACCTGTGGAATGCCAGCGTGAATATAATCAAAGAATTTGTTTGCTAAAGAATAGTAGTAGCTCTCACCTCTATGTTCTAATAGGTTGCAAGTTATACTTGCTTTTTGCGTAAAATAAGGAAGTTCTTCAGGTAAAATAAACCCTAAAAATTTCACTTTATCAGTCAGCTTTTCCTCTTCAACCATTCCCCTTAAACGCTCACTTAAATCGCCTTCTCCAGCAATTTGCAATAGACCATTTACTTTCCTCATAGACAAAATAAGTGCCTCTAATCCCCTACCTTCATTTAGCGCTCCTTGGTAAAAAATAATGGCTTCCTTTTTAATGTTCACTTCAGGTAATTTAATGAAAGCTGGGACATTTAAAATACAATGAAATTTATTGCCATATTTCTCTGTAAATATCCCCGCAAGTGCTGGTCCAACTGTATATGCTAAATCAGCATGCGGGATGGCAATTTTAGCAATGATGCCCCAAATACACTTAGTTACTTTTCTGTTCACTACCTCTGGCACCTCGGTGAAGTATTCATGTGAATCAAAAACCAATTTCTTTGACCTGGCTTTTGAAATCAATAAATTTGGCAATAAAGTATCTAAATCAACTGCAAGAAAAATGGAGGCTTTACAAAATAACAAAAACCAAAAAAGTCTAATATTAAATTCTAAGTAAAAAAGTTTCCCTTTATTAAAAATGCAATGCAATCTATGTTGTTGAAATGTTTTTTCAGAAAGCGCTACAGACCTTGGTAGTACTCTTCCAACTAAGCAAACTTCATAACCTGCATCCACCAAAATACTTGCATGGCGCTGCATGCGCTGATCATAGCTTAGGTCGTTGGTGACAGATATGACTATGCTTTTTTGAATGCCCAAGTGAGTAGTTGCTGTGAATTAAGGTGCAATATACCTTTATCTGTTAAAATCCTGAATGCTTTTGCCAATTCTTCTTCTTTATATCCAACAATTTTTTTTGCCAATTCCTTCACTGTAAGAGGATGTTCCCATATCACATTTTTTAGTTCTGCTACCAGTTTTTCTAGCTTTTCAGCAGACCAATATTGTATTAACTTCTCCTTACAAACATCGCAAGAGCAGCAATCAATTACATCCTTTTCATCGAAGTAGGCCAATAGTTTCCTGCTCCTACAAATATTTGTATTCTCAGCATAAGCAATCATAGCCTCCAACTTCTCCTCTTCCATTTGTCGCCTTGTTCTCAAAAGTGCACCATCAATTTGAATATAGGCCCCAGAAACCCTTGGCTCATTCAGTTTAATTTGGGGCTTTGATTTTTGCTCCACATAATCAACTATCCCTAATTCGTTCAATTTAATAAGTCGCAACTTCAACTCCGATTCGGATAGGTTAATTTTCATGGCCAAAACCTTTTCACTAATGCTCACATAATAATCAAAAACGCCTCCAAAATTCCTCAAGATAAGTTTAATCATCTCATCATACATCGGCTGTTCATTTTGAAAAGAATACAACTGGTTCCCTGGCAATAAAACGCGCAATTTTGAAGGAATATTTAACTCTTCAGATACTGTAATTATTTGTAATTGCCCTAGTATTTCTAATGCCTTTTGAACCACTACCGGTCGTTTTTTTATATGCCCCGAGAAATCTGTCAAATCAAAGTCAACCGGCATTTCCATGCTCCCATCCACAGGTATTTGCAAATAGCTGCCAAGCGCATCATATACTTCTCTTAAAAAGGCAATTTCAGGAAAGTTTTGAGCAAGTTTAGAACGCATGATGATAGCATCTGAACCATGATACAAAAGCAAACAAAATGCGTGAGCCCCATTTCTACCAGCTCTTCCCGCCTCCTGATAATAAGCCTCCAAACAATCTGGAATTTGAAAATGAATAACCAACCTGCAATCTGGCTTATCAATTCCCATTCCAAATGCGTTGGTGCAAACCATAATTCGGGTCTTGTTCCTTATCCAATCATCCTGCCTAACTTGCCTAAGCTCTCCGCTAAGTCCAGCATGGTAAAATGATGCATTTACCCCATTGTCTACAAGGTATTTGGCAAGCTCTTCAGCCAATTTTCGATTACGCACATAAACCAAACCACTCCCCTTCATCACCACCACGCTGTTAAGTAATTTTTCGAGTTTGTTTTCGTGATACCTTACAATATAATGCAAGTTTAAGCGCTCAAAGCTTTTCCTAAATTCTCGCTTTTCCTTAAATCCTAGTTGCGTTTGAATATCATCAACCACCCTCGAGGTTGCCGTTGCCGTTAAAGCCATTACGGGCACATTGGGCAAATACTCCCTCACATCAGCAATTTTCCTATACTCTGGCCTAAAATCAAAGCCCCACTGACTAATGCAATGCGCCTCATCTATCGCCAGAAGGGAAATACTCATCTGCAACAACTGCTCCTTTATTCGGTCTGAACCGAGCCGCTCAGGCGACAAGTAAAGGAATTTGACTCCGCCATGAACACAGTTGTTAAGGATAAGTTGAATCTCATTATAATTTAATCCAGAATAAATAGCCTGGGCCTGAATTCCAATCTTATTTAAATTCTCAACTTGATCTTTCATCAAGGCTATTAAGGGCGAAATTACCAAACACATTCCTGGCAGGGCAAGCGCTGGAACTTGAAAACAAATTGATTTTCCCCCACCTGTTGGAAGTAAAGCAAGTGTGTCCTTACCTTCCAAAACAGAATTGATGATGTCTTCTTGGAGAGGCCTAAATTGATCATGCCCCCAATATTTCTTTAATATTTCATGAATGCTTTCACTCATGCAAAATCACACCATCTTTTATGGTTAATTGTCGGTCACTTTGGCTAGCCAGAGCAGCATTGTGAGTTACTATAACAAACGTTTGATTCATTTCTGAACGTAACTTGAAAAATAATTGATGCAAATCTTCGGCAGATTTAGAGTCTAAATTCCCACTTGGCTCATCGGCCAAAATGATAGAAGGTTTATTAATAAGAGCCCTCGCAACCGCCACTCTCTGCTGCTCTCCACCACTTAAAGCTCCAGGTTTATGTAGCATTCTATCCCCTAATCCTAAAAATTTTAGCAACTCTTTAGCAGAATTTTCAGCAGCGCTTTTATTTACTCCGCCAATCCATGCAGGTATACACACATTCTCAATGGCATTAAACTCGGGTAACAATTGATGAAACTGAAATATAAAACCAATTTGCTTATTTCTAAATTTTGCCAATTTGTTACCTTGTAATCTAGATACATTCTCACCATTGATTTCTATGCTTCCAGAATCTGCTGTATCGAGGGTGCCAAGTATTTGCAACAAAGTAGTCTTGCCTGCGCCAGATGCTCCAACTATAGAAACAATCTCACCAGTTGATACATGTAAATTAACTCCCTTTAAAATTGACAATCCATTGTAGGACTTGTACAAATTTGTTACTTTTATCATCCTTTTTCAATAATAAGCGTTTTAGCCGAAAACAATGCTTTTTACAAGTAAATTAGGCTTTTTTTGCCGTTAAAATAAAATAAATTGGGCTTCATTGCTGGTTTTTAATATGTTCGCGCATCTTAATTTTTTATTCAAGTTATCATTATGAAGAAAATAGTACCTGCAATTTTAATCTTTACTGGATTAATAGTTGGAACAGCAAGTGTTCTAAAAAAAGAGCCAAAAGGAATTGATTTAAAATCTATTGATAATTCGGTTTTGCCTGGAACAGATTTTTATAGGTATGCCAGCGGAACTTGGCTTAAAAACAATCCTGTTCCAGCAAGTGAAAGTAGATGGGGGAATTTTAATTTGGTCGCAGAAAGAAACAATCTAGTTCTTCGCCAAATTTTAGAGGATGCAGCAGCAGATAAGAATGCAAAACCTGGTACTGTTAAGGATAAAGTTGGAACGTTTTATCGTATTTTTTTAGATACCAATAAAAGAGAATTACAGGGTGTAAAACCTATTTCTGGAGATTTAGCCGCCATTAATAAACTAACCAATAAACAGCAATTAATGGAGCTCACTGCTCGCTTTCATAAAAAAGGGATTCGCTGCTTCTTTGGTTTTTATGTTGGACAAGATTTAAAAAACAGCACATCTTATATCAGCTACATCTCACAAGGGGGCTTGGGTTTACCCGATCGCGACTATTACTTTAAAACCGATTCTAAGTCCATCATGATTAGAGAAGAATATGTAAAACACATCGATGCACTAAATGGATTATTTGGATTTGGTTCGAACACAATTGGTGAAACCATTCTTAAGTTTGAAACTTCATTGGCCAAATCTGCTATGAATAGAACGGAAAGAAGAAACCAAGAAAAACAATACAATAAAAGAAGCTTAAAACAATTAATGGAAAACTACCCTGACGTGAATCTTGGGTATTATTTTCAACTTCAAAATTTGCCTCAGTTTGATAGTTTAATTGTTTCTCAACCTGCATTTTTTGAAACCTTAAATGAAATTATCAAAACAAGCAGTATAGATGATTTAAAAATATACCTACAGTGGTGTTTAATGAATAATTCTGCAGCATATCTTGACAAGAAAATTGAAGCTCAGAATTTTTATTTTTATAGCACTTTACTTACAGGCACAAAAGACCAAAAGCCTTTATGGAAAAGGGGAATTGCGGCTGCAAATGGCGTAGTTGGAGAGCTGTTAGGAATGCTTTTTGTTGAAAAAACATTTAGCCCAGATTCTAAAAAGCGCGTTAACGCTATGGTCGATGATATTGTAGAAGCATTTAAGGTACGTTTAAACGGATTAACCTGGATGAGCGATGAAACCAGACAAAAAGCCTTGGTTAAACTTGCCTCTTTTAATAGGAAATTTGGTTATCCAGATAAGTGGAAAGATTATTCTGAGTTGGAGATAAAAGAAGATTCATATATTGACAA
>JBILVK010000150.1:0-6149 GCA_044370475.1 Bacteroidia bacterium | reverse complement strand
AATCTGGTAGCGGAAAAGCACGTATCAATATCATTAAATCGGGTAATTACTTTTATGGTAGAATTGTTTGGCTCAAAGAACCAATCGATCCATTAACAGGAAAACCAAAATTAGATAAAAACAATCCCGAGGAAGCCAAAAGAAGCACTCCCTTATTAGGTTACCGCATGCTAAGTGGATTCGAATTCAAAGGAGATAACCTTTGGGAAGATGGAACTATTTACGATCCAGAAAGTGGAAGCACTTACAATTGTAAAATCAATTTAGAGAATAACAATACCATGAATATCCGCGGTTTCATTGGAATAGCTGCCTTTGGCAGAACGGATGTCTGGAAGCGTTTAGAAACTAAAAAGAAATAATACCTGGCTAGCTTTTTTTATGGGCTAACTAAGTTGATGCCAATTTGGAAATAAATTGGATTGCTTAAGGTGTTTTCCATGTAATATGCCTTGTCTGAACCTATCAGTCGGAGGATATCACCTTGGTCAATATTGAAATTATAGTTTATCCTATAGCCAACTTGTGCGCTTACCCAAATAAAATCTGTAATGGCTTTTTCAAAGGTAATGCGTGGTCTAATTTCTGCTCTGCGCAATTCTAAATCATTGTAGGCAGCATTGTAATTTGCACCACTTGTGCGATTTAACATGGTATAGCTATTTCCTTCTAATTCATATCCAAAAAACAACAAAGTTCTTGGGTTAAAGGTTCTTCTTAAGGCAAATCTAGATGGGAAAACCGCTTCAATTCCCCATTTTCTATTTTGAAAAGTATGATTCAATAAAATAAGTGGCAAATATCCTTTTGCCCCTGGTCTATAGCTATGCGAAAATCCAATGGCTATCATCGAATAATCACTTCTTTTCCAACCATAAAAACCAGCAGCAGTTATTTTTGGCTTTAACAAATATTCACCAATTTTATCATCACTTAAGTTGTAATCTCCGTTCGCATCTGCTGAACCAAAAAATAAAATAAAATTCTTTTCATTGATGGGCTTAAAGATGGTCGTATTTAATCCCATGGTGGTTAAACCTCTGTCAGTTAAATTATGAGTCACATAGTTTGTGCCGGTATGCGAACCCATATTGTACCCATTTCTCCAATAGGATCCGCCTAAGATGATTAACCATTTGGTATTCGAAAGAATTGGCACATTTGCTGCCAACCTTAAGCCACCAGATGAATTGATAGTTGCATTCCCATCTTTGGTATAGGTTCCTATCGCATAAGGATCATTGTTGGTAAATTTGTGTGCACCTTGGTAATCATAAGCCAATGTTATGAGTTTATTCGGACTCAATCCCAAAACCTTAGAGGTGCAATAACGCTTGGCCCCATCAGCCATGCCCATATCCGCAAATTGGCTAAAATCAAGTTGCTCTTCTTGTATCGAATCTTTTTGGGCATTAACCTCATTAAAACAGTAAATAATTGAAATGAATAGTATGAGTTTTTTCATCGTAAATGCTAGTTGTTTTTTAATTTTAAAATTAGTGGTTACTTCTTTAATACGAAAATACTTTTATTATGATATTAATCTTCTTACACAATAATAGCTTTCATAAACAAATTTTTACTTGTTTTGTTTCAAATAACTTTAAAAGCTTCGTATTTTCGACCCCAATTAATATTATCGCTTTGTATTCACTTATTCGTAGCCTACTTTTTATGATGCCTCCAGAAAAGGCACACCATTTTACTTTTAATGCTCTTAGCTTTTCTATGAAAATTCCTTTTGTAAGGAGTATTTGTAGGGCCATGTTTAAAGTGGAAAATCCTTATCAATTCTTAGGCCTTACCTTTAGAAACAGGGTGGGTTTGGCTGCTGGCTTAGATAAAAATGCGCAGTACTTACACGAATTAGATGCCTTGGGTTTTGGATTTATTGAGATTGGAACCGTAACTCCTAAGCCTCAACCGGGCAACGATTTACCGCGCTTGTTTAGGTTAAAGGATGATGAGTGCCTTATTAACCGCATGGGTTTTAACAACGATGGGGTAGAGGTGGTTGCTGAGCGACTAAAATCAAGGCCTGCCAATCTTATTGTGGGAGGAAATATTGGTAAAAACAAAGTAACTCCCAACGAGAATGCAAAGGACGATTACGGAATTTGCTTCAACAAATTATATGAAGTGGTAGATTATTTTGTGGTGAATGTAAGTTCTCCCAATACGCCAAACCTTAGAGAGCTGCAAGACAAAGGGCCTTTGCTAGAAATTCTAAACCACTTAATAGCCCAAAGAAAGATTTGGATCAGCAAGGGTGTTATCTCAAAACCTATCTTACTCAAAATTGCTCCCGACCTTACCAATACGCAAATTGATGATGTTATAGAAATTGTAAAAGAAAGTGGCATAGAAGGCTTAGTTGCAACCAATACCACTATTTCTCGTGCTGGATTATCAATGCCTGAATCAGAAGTTACCGCCATTGGCGCGGGTGGCTTAAGTGGCAAAGTTCTTAGAAACAGAAGTACTGAGGTGATTCAATACATTGCCCAAAAAAGCAATCATTCTATTCCCATCATTGGCGTAGGTGGTATATATGATGCAAGTTCTGGTGTAGAAAAAATTCAGGCTGGGGCGCAATTGGTTCAGGTATACACGGGCTTTGTATATGGTGGTCCGCCTATGGTGAAACAAATTGCTGCCGCCATTGCTCATAAGTGTAAATAAGCCTTTTTTATAGGATACTTTTTAGATAGTCTTCCATGCTTTCGGGTGTGCTGGTTGGACTAAATCTCTTTTTAGGAAGACCATATTTATCTACCACAAATTTGGTGAAATTCCATTTGATGGCACTTCCAAATAAGCCTCCTCCTAACTTAGATTTAAGGTACTTAAATAGGGGATGGGCATTGCTTCCATTCACTTCAATTTTCTCAAAAATGGGAAAGCTAACACCATAGTTTATCTGGCAAAATTCTGCAATCTCATCTGCCGTTCCCGCTTCTTGATGTCCAAATTGATTACATGGAAATCCTAAAATCACCAATCCATCCTTTTGGTACTTTTGATACAGCTTTTCTAATCCTTCGTATTGAGGCGTAAGTCCGCATTTACTGGCGGTATTCACAACCACGATGGTCTTACCTTGGTATTCTGATAATTGTTTAAGAGTGCCATTTAAAAGCTTGGCCTCAAATTGAAAAATTCCTTGCTTGCTGGTATTCGATTGATTGGTTTCCATACAGTATTTACAATTGGTATTGTGTATTGTTTTTAAAAGCAAGTGGAATTCTAAAAAACGCTACTTATTTACCTTAAATTGTTTGCAGCGTGCTAGGAGAAAATGGTTTTAAGTTTAAAGTGCTTCTGCAACAATAAAGGTACTTCCACCAATAAAAATTAAGTCTTGCTTATTGGCTTGTTGCTTTGCTGCAGCAATTGCTTCTGCCACACTTGCATAGGTCTTGCCTTTTAAATCATATCCTATGGCCAATGCCTGTAAATCGCCTTCTAGCATAGCTCTTGGAATAGCAGCTTTGGTAAAATAATAGGTAGCATCTTTGGGTAAAATAGAAAGCACTTTGCTTACATCTTTGTCTTTTACCATGCCAATTACCATGTGTAGCTTGTCAAATTTTTGCATGCTTATTTGCTTCACCACATACTCAATTCCGTTGATGTTATGTCCGGTATCACAAACTACCATAGGATCATTGCCGATGACTTGCCACCTGCCCATCAATTCGGTATTTTGCTTCACATGCATTAAGCCATCGCGCACAGCTTTTTCCTTTATAGAAAACCCTGCCTTCATAATAGGTTCAAGGCTAGCCAAAACGGTTCTTAAATTGTGTTGCTGGTAGATGCCATTTAAATCGCAATAGACATTCTTCCAGTACTCACCAAATTGAAATTGCACGTCAAAGGCCGATGCCTGCACCCCACTGTTAAAGTACAATACATTTACCTTTTGGGTGGATAAGAAAATCTGCGATTCTAACTCCAAGGCTTTTTTCATAAAAACGGGGAAGGTCTCCGATTGATATTCGCCTATAACCACTGGTGTTTTGTATTTGATAATCCCAGCTTTTTCAAAGGCAATTTTCTCTAAAGTGTCTCCCAACATATCGGTATGATCCCAACCAATATTGGTAATAATACTGAGTAAGGGCGAAATCACATTGGTAGAGTCTAACCTGCCTCCAAGTCCGGTTTCAATAATGGCAATGTCTACTTTCTCTTGGGCAAAATAATCAAAACACAAGGCAACTGTCCACTCAAAAAAGGAGGGTTCAATTTCTTCAAATAAGCTTTGATGTTTTTCTACAAAATCAACAACATACCCTTCGGTAATCATCTTGCCATTGATGCGAATTCTTTCCCTAAAATCTTTTAAATGGGGCGATGTATAGAGTCCGGTTTTATAACCTGCTTCTTGTAAAATAGAGGCCAACATATGGCTGGTAGAGCCTTTGCCATTGGTGCCTGCAATGTGTATGGTCTTTATTTTATTTTGTGGCTCGCCCAAGGCCTTGCAAATGGCAAGGGTATTTGTTAGGTCTTTTTTTATAGCTGCGCTACCAATGCGTGTAAACATAGGCAATCTGCTATATAAATAATCTAAGGTTTCTTGGTAAGTCACAATGCTTCTTTTGAGAATAGAAGCTTCGAAATTAGGACAGCAAACCGCAAATCAAAAATAAATCTTTGTTAATTGAGTAATTTTATGGTTTAAACTTGAAAACAAAGGTCATAGTACCATATTGTTCGTCTGGACCATCATCTCTTCCAGAGAATTTGGTGCGCATAGCTCCCTCTTTTGATTTCTGCAGCAAACTTGGCTCTGTAGTAGTACTTCCCACTTGTCCGGGTACCGCCTTAATTACTTCACCATTTCTATTCACCACAATTCTTACCACTACTTTACCTACAGATTTACTGTTATCTTCTACATTTGGCAATTGCTTTACTTTTCTACCTGATAACTCAAAGCTAACGCCGTCTGGACCTGTTTCGCCAGTGCCAAAACCACTTAGGCCTTCGCCTCTTCCATCTTTGTTTCCATTTTCATCGCCATCTGGTCTGCCTTCATTGCCCAGTTCATCCCCATCGCCATAGCCACCTTGATTGTTGCTGGTATTTTTGCGTTTAAACAAGGCATTCTGATTAACTTTTTTAGGCAACTCCAATTGTGGTTTTTTAGGCTCCTCAATTTTAGGTTGTGGGTCTTTTACATCTTTGGGTTTAGGAGTATTTTTTTCTTTAATAGAAACACTCTCATCGGTTTCTGCAGTGAGCGGGGCATCATCTGTTTGCTCACTAATGGGAACATATTGCTCTTGGGGTGCTGGATCTGGCACGGGTGCATTTGACGGGCCACCCATGTTTTCTTCTCCCAAACTCATCATCATCCCTTGAAATTCTAAAGGTGGGTTAGGTGGATACAACACATACAAAAACAAAAATGCAAAGATTACACCATGAACCAAAAGGGTTCCTATTAGTCCGTAAACATTGTGCTTGTTGGTGTTTCTGTCGATGTAAAATTCAGATGCTGCCATAGTGCGTAAAATTAAGTCTCAACTTGTTTAGCTTAAAAGCAAGCTTATAAACCTGTGCACATGCCTTAACGAAATCTGACTTATTTTCCGTACAACAAAGTCCTACTTTCTTTTTAAATCGCCATTTTCTAAAGCTTTGATAAACTTACCCCAGGCAAATACATCCAATACAGGTATGGGTTGTGGCTGACCATTATAATAAGCTTTGTTGGCGTATTCGTTGAAATTCCAACGGGCATTTGCATAGCCATCATTAGCCAAATTTGCGGCCTCATCTGCCAATGGTTTTCTTCTCAAATTGTTCTGCGCATTCATGTAATCAGAATAGGGTAGGGTGGCCCTAGAAAACATATAATCCATTTGTTCTGCACTGGGCCTAGAAATAATAATGGCATCTTCCATCACAAAGGAATCCACTTTCAATGCCACTACACTTTTAAATTTAGTTCCTTTTGTTTGGGTAGGCATCTTAAAATACCTGGGTTGAAAACCTATACAGGTAAAGACCAACACATCCGAACGCTTTGCCACAAAAGAAAAATATCCTTGCATATCAGAATAACTTCCTCTGTTGGTTCCATTAATTCTAATGGTAACAAAAGGTATGGTTTTGCTGCTGTCTTCGTTTACCAC
>JBILVK010000149.1:0-6155 GCA_044370475.1 Bacteroidia bacterium | reverse complement strand
ATTGGAAAATTGCCAATAATTTTAGGAAATGAAAGTGCCATAAATCAACTTTATACCAACCTAATTTCAAATGCCATTAAATACTCTAGCAAGGTTGAGAAGCCAATAGTAGAAGTTGGGATGATAGAAATTGGGGAGGATAATTTACTTTATGTTAAAGACAATGGCGTGGGATTAAATGAGGCTCAGATTAATCAGTTATTTACGCCATTTAAGCGTTTTCATGCTAAGTTTGAAGGCAATGGTTTAGGCCTCGCTATAGTAAAAAGAATTATAGAAAAGCATGGTGGTAGCATTAATATAGAATCCAAAGAAAACCAAGGATTGCGCGTGTATTTTACCCTCGCTCGTTAATTACTTTTTCTTATGCTCAAACTTATAAATCACCCAAGCAAAGCCTCCAACTAAGTGGAGCAGAACAATCGCAAAAATTATTTTACCAAAAATCATAGGGCAAAGTTAAGTGGTAGTTCTCAACTTTGCCCTTTGATTCTTGTCACTTAGTTGTGTGATGTATGTACCCTAAAAAATCTATTTTTTCTCAAAAATGAAGTGAATCATTCCTTTTTCATTGTTCAATCTCAAAAGGTATAATCCGGCAGGAATTTCTGAAACATTTATTTCTACTTGCTGCATTTTCTGAGTAAGATTTTGTTCCAAAAACACTCTTCCAGCCATATCTGTAACTACCATATCGCCATCAAACAATTCTCCCATGAGCGTAGAAAGGGTTAATTTGTCTGTACTAGGGTTAGGGAAAAGTACAAAGCCAATTTGCTTGTTTTCCTTTATTCCAACCGACCCAATATTAACCATTAAGTTACTAGAATCAAGGCAAGAAAATACGTTTTGAACCAATGCTTCTATCTTACCCAAGGACAAAGTATTTCCCCATTTCACCAAAATAGATGAACTGCCTTGTCCGCTTTGTATACTGCCTCCAGTAACATTCCATGCATAAGCATTGCCCGCCACAAATGGCAAATGATAAGTTGCAGTATCCAATGCCTTCACAGAAGTTAATCCTGTAACATTAAGTGGAACAGAATTGGAATTGGTATACACATTCGCCATCACGCTGTCTCTACAAGTTTCAAAATGTTGAACAACTTTTAGTTTCTGCATGCCAGCGTTTGCATAAACAAATAAATGCGGACTTGCTGCTGTGATTCCAGCATCTAGAGAATCCTTAAACCAAGTATAATTTATAAAAGCACCCTTACCCGCATTGCTTTTTACCTCAACCCATAAACTGTCTTTTATACACAATGAACTAAAGCCTGGAACTGTCTTTAGCGGCTCTATAAAAGAACTAGTTATGGTATCATAACATGTAATACCCAACTTGGTAATTTTTAGCACATGCTTTTGCCTAATCTCACTTTGCTTGATCACCAAATTCGGATTGTTTACGGTATTGTCCCAAAGAAATTGATAGCCTACTAAGGTGCTAGGTTGTAACACTAAAGAGTCTTTCCCTTTAGCGCAAAAAGTAATGGCACTGCCCTGCTTAATGCCAGCCTCAGCAAATAATAGCACCCGCACAGAATCTATATAGTGGCAAGTATTGTTCGCGTTTCTTGTCTCAACCCTATAAGTTCCTTCTTGTTTGCAAGCCAAAAACAAAGTATTCTCGGCAATTACACTATCCGTGCCATTTTTGTACCATTTGTTAAGAATATGGTCCGAACCAACCTCAAGTACAATAGCATTATCTGTACACGACGAAACCATTCCTGGAAATGGATTGAAACTACCACAGCCACCTACTTGTAGTGTTGTTTTTACAGTATCAAAATACCCAACAGAATCTCTACTGATCATGGATACAATGTAGGTGCCACTTTGCATGTATTTATGACTTGGATTTTTACCTGCATAATCTATTACACCATCCGATTCAAAATCCCAATAAATGCGCTCATAAAAATTGGTGTCGATTTTAATGCAGAAATTATGAAAACCGCCGTTTGCACCTTCTTGGTAAAACTGCCATCCAGTTGGACAAGTAGTGCCCAAAATGGAGTATGCTTTTGTATTATTAGGTGCTGTTTTTATCGTATCTATTGGGTAACCTTTCATTGCGTTCCCATGAAAATCTAATTCTGTCAATAACTCCTCTTCTCCAATGTATAAAGGCCTTGTTGGATTATGCCTGCCCCAAGATTTAGGATACCAATACCTCACAGAATCTTCAAATGAAACTGTTTGGCCAATTTGTAAAAATCCATCAGAAATTGCATTCCCTTCCTTCACCGTAAAAGTGTCCATAACACCAATAACAATTCTCTTTATTGTATTGTAATTGCATTTATTTACAGAAACTACTGTATGCTGTACGGGTGTTATATCGTTTGCCTTAATAGTGGTGCCAGGACCAGCAAAGCGTTCCATCGAAGATACCTTAAATTGATGTCTAACTGGTTGCAAAAAGAATGCAGTGTCTACAATCTGATTGATGACTTTTATTTTGAGTGGTGGGTAAATATGCATCACATCATCACATCTCCAAATGGTATCGTACTTTACAGATTTATTTACTTTCACACCAACAGGGTAAGGAATCGTTTTGCTTAAAATAGTCCATGGAAAGGAATTCACATTGAATTCATAACGTTCACGTTTCACTGGGTAGGTATTCTTTTCAAAAAACGAAAATACCGTAGGATTTCCTATTGGATCCAATGCAACACTTGTATCAAATTTGTTATAATAAAAAGAGTCAACCGTAATTGTCCCATCTCCCCAATCCCACACATCGGCTTTTATAAAATCTTGAACTTTAGTATAGGTTTCAAACTCCAAGATATCGCCTTTGCCATATAATCTACTCCAAGGTTCTCTATAACCTTGGTTGGGTTCATAAATAACAGGTGGAAAGCCCAATGGGTTATTCTTTAAAAATACAGAAGCTGTATCATAGCTAAAATCCTGACTAGGCAGTTTACTTGTGCTGCCATATTGAGGGTATCCACCTACTTTGCGATAAGTGAAGTTTCCATCCAAATAGATAAATTGAAAGAAATTATGATACCAAACAGTATCTGTAATACAAGCAGGAGTGTTACATGCAGGTGTAGCACAACCTGATCCCAATATTAATCCAATGGTTACGTACCCAGTTTTTTTATCAAATGGAGAATTAGTATAAGGCCAAGGTCCATCTGGTTGATAATGCGTCCAGTTTACTGCTCCATTTGGGTCGGTCCACGGACCTCCTTGAAATGGCTGAAAATTAGGTCTGTTATAAAATGCTGGCCAGGTATTTCCACCTGGAGTTGTTGTAGTACCTGTCATAGGTGAAATACCATCAAAAGAAACAAATCCATCCAAAGCACAAGGCATGGCATCATTTCTATCTGCTAGCGAATCATAGTTAAGTAAAACCATGGTCCTCTTACTACAATTGGGGTAGGTTCCAGGATTGCCAGCACTGTTGTCAAAAACAATTTTAGGTGTGCCAACCCCACCATTCATTGGCATTCCTGGACATTCATTTCCGCCTTTACCCAAGCCAAATGCATCAGCCTTTACCAAAGGCAAGTCAACAACAGATTCATTACCGCACCCATTTAAACTATCTTGCTCAAACAATTTAACCTTATAGCAAGAACTAATGGTTCTATCAAAAAAGTAGGCATAAAGATTCTTATTCAAGGAGGCTATTTTGGAATTTCCTTTATATAAACTCCTGTTTACACCATTAGGTAAAAAACCAGATATGGGTGGCACCAAAAAGCCATTCGAATCCACTCGCGTACCAGCAGGTATGGTGTATTCCCAGTATCCATATTCATTCGCTATAGGGTCAGGTATAGCCTTAGTGGTTGTTATGGGCGTATTGGGTTGCAAATCAGCAGGCCACAAATTATTAAGCACATCCATACGCGTGGTAAAAGGTCCAGCAGAAAATACAGGCAAACCCCAAGATGCAAAATCAACGGTCTGAACCAATTTTTTGCCGCCTGGTGTAACCTGCGCTGGAACCTTTGTCCAGCCTGTTGCAGATGAATCATATGGTGGAAAATCATGGCCATTTAAATACCATTTATAAAGCTTATCCCAACTCTCATATTGATGAATAGGCAAGGTGTCTTTTGAATAATTGCAATTGGCCCTACCCGCATAAGTAACTCCATTAAAAGTAAAAGTTCCATAAGTGCGGTTCATTAAATCATTAGCGCTGGTATACGGCGCTTTCCCACCATTGGGGGTGTTTGGATTCGGTAAAGCAAAAGAAGTGCACCTTGGCGCAAATTGATTGGCAAAATCCCAACGCATAAATAGCTTGGTTGTTTGGTAAGTCTCACTTGCATTTACAAATTCAATTGGCAGAACTGGGTCGCACTGGTTCTTCATAATATTCTGAATAGCCACAGGTGGATTTGCCGACAAGTTTTCAACTTTATTAATCGTTCCAATAATGTTTACCCCATATCCTTTTAATTGAGACCGCAGTTTTTTATTGCCAGCAAGAGAAGGGTTATTGCTGAACCAATTCCAATGATCCACAATACTGTCCTTTATAGAATTGTTGTTACCCGTAATAATTCTATACCTAGAAATGCTATCTGATGCGCCATACAACATGCCATTTATGGTATTGATTCTTGGATTGCTTTGCGGCGCCGGATTGTATTGATGATCGCTACCACCCAGCGTATCTATTCTCGACCAAAAATTAAATGTTTTAGAACCTTGTCCAGCACAAGTAATTGTTAAGGTAGGAAAGTAATGCCCCAATCTACCATAATTGTAACATGGTGCTGTATCGTTAAATAGTTTATCAAATCCCATTCCCATAGCACTTGGGTCGGCAAAATCCCATAGAAAAGAGACTCCACCTTTTGCAACCAAAGGATACTTATTATACAAGCATAATAAGGGTTGATCATAACAAAGGCTATCCTTAGGTGTATTATTGTTTTTACTCACCCTACTTCTAATATCAATTTTAATTTGGATATTCTGTGGCAACTCATCTCCAGATTCAGAATAAGCAAAATTGTCTGCACAAGCTTGCCCTTGATACGTTAAGCTTAATTTTGGATCAAAGCTGCCACCCTTGCGGTATTTATAGGTAAAATTGGTCCATCTGGCAAGGTCGGTAACGGGGTTTGGCGGACTAGCAGATTGGTATACACTATCATCGCCAAAATCCCATCTAAAGCTTTGAAGGTTGGCAAAGCTGATGCTACTTTGGTTGGTAAACAAGTAGGAAGAAGAATCACATTTTGCAGAACCAGATACCGAAAATTTGGCTTTTCCTGGACGTAAAACTTCTACACTTTTAAACACCAAGCAATTGCCTGAACCAACAATTTTTACTGTATAAGTGCCAGGCTTCGTAACCACAATGGATGATGTTGTAGCACCAGTAGACCATAAGTAAGAAGTGTAACCACTACTGGCAGTAAGGGTAAGTGAATTGCTGCTGCAAAGGTATTGAATAGGAGCACCCACATCTGGGTTACATTGCGCATAGGTAAAGTTTGCAAGTAGTTGCAAAACTAAAATGAGTAGTAGTTTTTTCATGGCTTATTGGGATAAATGGTAATTCTATTGCAAGTGTAATTATTCCAAATCAAATAAATATTCAATCCACCATAAATTATGAAAAAATTAGCACAGAATTATGAAAAAATTAATATCATTATCTTCTCACACTCCAACTCCAACTCAAACTGATTCAGCTTCGGGGGTTAGCAGGTGTTTTGAGCAAGAGCAAGTTACTGCACTACATTCAGCATTATTATTCCAATTGCAAAATTCTCTTATCTTCGCCGCTCCATCAGCTAAAGTTGTAGCACCATGTTCTCGTAACTCACACTCCAACTCAAACTGATTCCGCATCTATAGTTCAATGGATAGAATTTCAGATTCCGGTTCTGAAGATGGGGGTTCGAGTCCCTTTAGATGCACTTGATGACCAATACCGGCACTCTTAAATCACAAAGCAAAAACCAAACCGCTAGGTTTGAATTTTTGCGAAGTGATTTAAGAGCAGCGCGATAGCGCTGCGGGATTGGTTCCCTTCACGGGCGAAAAGGGACCATGAGTGAAACGAATAATCCCATAAACTCTATTAAGCGAAGCGATAATAGCAGGCAAATCTCCCTAACAAACCTAACAAATTAACCCAAGCTCCCCTTAAT
>JBILVK010000147.1:0-6197 GCA_044370475.1 Bacteroidia bacterium | reverse complement strand
ATCAGTTTTAGGCTTGCTACAAATAAGTGCAGCCGCTGCACCATCGCCAAAAATAGCATTGGCAGTGAGGTTATCATAATTCGATTTTTTTTGAAAATGCAAAGTACAAAGTTCCACACATACCAATAGCACATTTGCGTTAGGCTCACTCTCACAAATAGCATGTGCCTGTTTTAGTCCATGAACCGCCGCATAACAACCCATAAAATTGATACTCGTTCTTGCCACATTATTGGAAAGTTGAAGCGCCTCCATTAACTGTAAATCTAAGCCAGGAGCACTCATGCCAGTGCAAGAAACAGTAATTATATGTGTAATATCTTGCTTGCTATAAGCAAGGTTTTGAAGCAATAATGCATCAATGGCTTTTAGTGCTAAGGGCATAACAAACCTATGATACAAGCCCATTCTTTTTTCTAAGGTAGGAGCAATATTTATAGTTGTATCCTCATGATACAATTCCTTGTTAGAGCCAGATAAGTCGTAATCTGGAACACAACTGTATCTCTTTTGTATGCCAGATCTCTGATACAACAATTCGTGCTTACGCTCGTCGTTAGCATCCAAAGTATAAAGCCCCTGCATAAATTTATAGATATGCATTTGCTCAAGCTCATTCTCAGGAACGGCCGTGCTAATACCCATTATATAACTCATGCGATAAACTTTATAACAGCCATAGAAGCAAAGCAAATATTCATGCTGGTAGATGCAATGGCATTCATGCGCATGGTATTCTCAAAATTGGCAGCATGTGTGTTTTTAAGCGTAAGACTAAACCAGTAAAGAAAGAAAGCAATGGTAGGTAAAAGACAAATTTGCAAGCCCCAAAAATAGTTGAGCGATTGCGAAGTGTTGTAATGTAAAAACAAAAGTATCATAGCAATTGAAAACTGAATTCCTGTTAAAATGAATGTTCCAATATAACCAAGCATCATGCTAATTGTTTGCACGCCATCCTTCTTGTCTTGTTCATGCTGATATATCTGGGTGAGCGGGTAAACGCCAGCAATTAAAAATGAAGAAGCAATAATGGGAAGCCAACTAATTTGGTTCGAACCAAAAGCCTTAGTGCATAAGAAAAAAGTAAAACCACCTTGAAATATCACCACCGTTAAATAACCTATGATTGGATATTTTTTTAGTCGCACACCCCTATGACTGTAGGCTCTAGAGGCAAGAATGTATATCAAAATAAGCAATGCAATTTCACTATTTACGAATGCAAAAATTGCCACTCCCACTACATCTAATAAAGTAGATAAATACAATAAACTCCTTTCTGCTTTAGGTGGATTTTTAAGTCCGCCAATGCTTCCTTCATCTTGATCCATATAGCTATTATAAGCATTGCTAGAAGGATAAATGAGCAGGTGCAATACCACAAAAAGCAGGAAGGCTTGCATCGCATTGTTAGGCTGTTGCTCGCTTAAGGCAAATAAGAAAACAGGCATTAAGAAAAATGAGAATGGCAAACGCAAAAGCTTTAGATTGTTGTAGCTAAACATGTTGCCAATATACAGCTTTGCATTGGCTATCAATTTAACATAGTCAACATGTTTTTTCGTTGCAGGCTTTGTTGGCCATTAGACTAGCAAACAGCGCCCTATTAAGTCATTGTAAAATTTGCAAGCAGCCATTTCGGTTCGAACCAAAGCGAGGTTTTAAAGTAAGACAAAAGGAGAATTTTAAAGTTAAACTGTTCTCAAATTAATTGGCAAGAATATGCTTGTTAAGAATTAGACAACAGCAAAACTTTCCACCTTAAAGGTTTAAGCTTAATGCGATAACATAAGCATGCTAGGCCATAGCAACATTTGTTGAAAGCCTTGTTGGTTCGAACCGAAGACGCCTTTAAAAATGGGCCTTTAGAGGAGTTTAACTTAGAATCTGCGAACGGCTCTTACGTATAAACTATTGCCTTTTGCAGCTGTATTATTGATGGTACCTGTTGCAAAATCGAAGCTTAATGCGGTTGATTCGTTCTGACTAAATGAGCTCCAATAAGGTTTGCTTATGGAGTTGGTATAGCCGTTTGGAATAAAACAATTGATGCCACCTTGTGCGTTACAAAGAACAAATGAAGCTTTATAGCACTCTTGTAATTCCCAATAAGTTGGCAGGTACCAATCACTAAATCCGCCCATTGTTAAGGTGTCGCAAACATAGGCAGCGCTAGATGTATGGCCAGATTGCGCAACAATACTGCTGCTATTTGGTTGTCCATTATAGGTATTATTGCTAGAGGAGATGATGCCATTTGTAACATTGCTAAAAGCAAATATTCCTATATCAGAAGGAGATACAATTAAGCCACGTTCAATGCCATTTGTTTTCCAAACTGCCACCACAATTCCTCCTCCAAAAACCTCGCCTACAAAGTGTGTTGGCAGGTTATTGTCTATAGATTTCCATGTTAAGGCTCCGTTTCCATCATTGCTTAAGACTTGGTTATTTGAGCCTTGTGTGCTAGGGAATGAGTAGCTTACTCCATTTATTTTTTTCACATTTCCGATAGAGTCAACTTGGAATTCTGAGTTTGAACCAATAGATAATTTTGAAGTGGGTGCAGAGGTTCCAATGCCAATATTAGTTCCATTGTTATACAATGTGCGGCTTGTTGTTGCCCATTGTGTGCCTGTCCAAAAGGGGGTGTTGCCTATTAGACTACCTGCTCTTATAAAGCCAGTATCGCCTTTTAAACCTTGTATGCCTTGTATACCTTGTACCCCTTGAATTCCTTGTGGTCCAATTGGACCTTGAATTCCTTGCGGACCTTGCGGACCCACAGCACCTGTATCACCTTTTAGGCCTTGCGGACCTTGAGGTCCAGGTAAACCTTGAATACCTTGTGTTCCTTGCGGACCCACTGTTCCGGTTGCACCTTGTACCCCTTGAATACCTTGAATACCTTGTGGTCCAATTGCACCTTGCACCCCTTGAATTCCTTGTGAACCAATTGGCCCTTGTATACCTTGTGCGCCATTAGCTCCAGTAGGGCCTACCACCGAAACGCCACTTCCCCAACCACCTACTGTTTTAGGTCCAAATAGGATGTTAGAACTGGTATTCATATAAAAATCGCCAACAGTTCCAAGAGATGTGCCAGGGTTTGAACTGCCATGCAAAGTTGTTTTACCATCTATGCCTGCTATCCCTTGTATCCCTTGAATTCCTTGGGCACCCGCAGCACCTGTTGCTCCAGTGGCACCCGCAGCACCCGTGGCACCAACCAACGAAACACCTGTTCCCCAACCAGCTATTGTCTTAGGTCCAAACAGCGTATTGTTATTTGAGTTTAGGTATATATCTCCAATAAGTCCTAAAGAGCTAGCCGGACTAGTTGTGCCAGATAAGATGGTTTTACCATCAACACCCGGAATTCCTTGAATTCCTTGTGCCCCTGTTGCGCCAGTAGCTCCACTAGCCCCCATTGCACCAACCGACCCAACCAAAGAAACACCCGTTCCCCAACCCGCTATGGTTTTAGGTCCAAATAATGAATTGTTACTTGTGTTTAAATAGATGTCACCAATTACACCCAGAGATGAAGCCGGACTTGTAGTACCAGATAGAATGGTCTTTCCATCAACACCAGCAATTCCTTGAATACCTTGTATGCCTTGAGGTCCAGCCACACCCGCCACACCCGCCGCTCCAGTAGCACCCGTTGCTCCAGCCGGACCCACCAATGAAACAATATTACCCCAACCCGATGCTGTTTTAGGTCCGTAAAGTGTATTGTTTGCAGTATTGATATAAAAATCTCCAAGATTGCCAATGGCAGCTTGAGGCGCAGATGTGCCATTTATAATTGACTTACCATCTAAGCCATTTGTACCATTTGTTCCGTTAGTGCCGTTGGTTCCAGTTGCGCCAGTTGCGCCTTGTACTCCTTGTATACCTTGAACACCTTGCAATCCATTTGCACCATTACAAATATATTTTGTGTTTGCCCCAATGATTTCCGAATTATCAAGAATACCGTTCTTGTTGGCATCTAGTCCAACCTCAATTTTAACGCCTCCATCAGTACAATTTAAGCCAGGTAAAACAGGAGTAGAAATCATCAGTGCATTGTTTCCATTGGCACCTTGCGGACCAGCAGGACCGGCAGGACCAGGGTTTAGCGTGTTTTTTGCATAGAGCGCATAAGGAACGCTCATCATTTGTTCAATAGAAAGTAGTTTAAAACCCTTACCCGTATTTAAATCAACCTCTACTTTTAGAAATTTTTTGCCAGCGCCCCAATCAATGGAAGCAAAAGTATTGCTACCAATAGGCGTTCCACCACCAATGGTTAAGGTTATCATTCCAAAACGGTCGGTATTGGTGCGATGCGCTTCTGCATAATCTACGGCACCATTTACATCCAAAGAAATAATGGAGAATCTAATATCCACAGTTTTTTCGGGTAGTGCAACACCAGCAGGGTCAACCCCAGAAATCTCCACTCCTTCATCGCTTAGGATAACCGCTTGGTAGCTTATACCCATTGGAGGAGATTGTGCCATTAATCTCAACAAAAGCATGCTAAGTAAAAGTGTTGAAAGTAATTTTTTCATTTAATGATTTCTATTAATTTAGTTTGTAAGTGTTCTGTAGCGCCAAATACAGATAAGGTATAGAGTCCCTCTGCGCATACGCCAATATCAATTGATTTGGTCTGAACCGAGCTTTGAATGGATTCAGAAAAAACCAGCATACCCAGAATATTTCTCACCTCAATTCTATCGCCTGGTTTTAAATCGGCATCAATTTGAAAAGCTTCACGTGAGGGATTGGGATAAATTTTCATGTTCACTTTGCGGATAGATTTTTCCTTGGTTCGAACCGAACTTTGCGGATGAATAAACCCTTGCGCAATAGGAGTCTTATCTACCACCATGAGGTTAATGCTAGAAGGTTGCCCTACAACAGACCTATAAGTTAAGCCAGGCTCTATAGACACAGAGCTCCCTAAGGCACCTATATTCTGGTTTTTTAAGATTTGTGCATAAGAACTACCCATGCCCAAAGTTATTGCAGCCAAAGCCATCAAAACCCTTTTAAAGCGTAAACGATAATCCAGTTGAAATGCCATATCCATTAATTTTTGAAGTTTGATTTTCGTTCTTTTCAATATTGCTTAAACCCAAAGAATAGAAAGCTACTACTTGTATCATTACATATCTTTTTGGCAAGAACACTACGCCCAATTCGCTAACAGAAGAGACCGAAAATCTCTTGTAAGTGTCTTTTAAAAGATCATAGTCGTTGCCGTTATTGTATTGCGTTCCTTTAATGTTAAAAGCACCAGATAAGCCTGAACCAACCTTTAATCTGGTAGGACCTGTAAACAGTAAAACAGAAGGTATGCATTCAACATTTGCTTGGTGTAAGCTAATGGTACTAATAAGACCTAGTGTTTTATAAGTACTGTTTATTTGTGCGTAAGATGCACCTATTTCTACCATTACAAATCGCCTTCTTAGGTAAAGCGATATTCCAGTACCTATGTTCATAGGTTTAGAATACTCCAACTGGTAGTTTTTAGAATTTGTATAATTCAATCCAGAGAAAGCCCAATTCGTTTTAATGCCAATATTCTTTTTTGTTTCAATAATTAATTTGGGTTCAACCCCTGCTTTTTGGGGCTCATCAGCAAGAAGCTTTAGGGTTTGTTGATTGGCAATTACCAGCGAGTCTAGCTTTCTGGAGCAATTAAAACTTAGATTTCCTTCATGCACGTGAACGTTTTCTGCTTCAACCTTATGGAAGAGCAAAAGAAGTAGAAGAAGGTAAAATATTTTTTTCATTGTGTTTGTTTTCAATCCATTTTACAAGCAGAGCTATCTATGTTTAAGGCATAAATTACCAAACTTGTTATTGACAAAAATAGCCCATAAAGGCAATAACAAAGCGCGGCCAAATGCGGCTAGAGGCCTGAAAAACAAGTGAATGTTAAGGATTTACCTTTTTAAGTTTTGCCCTCATTTTCTATTAAAGTCAAGTGAAACTTTTTAGAATGTGATTAACAAGCTTTTTTCTACATCTTAAATTGTAGTGCACTTTTATGTTTGTTCTAAGCGATAAGATCGAAATTGTATATTATACACTACAAGCCAAAATCAAAGCATTTGAAATGTGAATATCTTAGGTAATTTGAAGGTTATAAAAGCAGAAAACCCCAATACCAGCAAGATATTTGGGGTTTT
>JBILVK010000055.1:0-20496 GCA_044370475.1 Bacteroidia bacterium | reverse complement strand
AACATGTTGGCGGAATCGCAAATTAAGCAAATGTCCGGGAATTATAAAACCAACCAATACTGCCAAAGCCAGAATGAGCAATTGCAAATCGTATCCAACAAAATAAGCCGCAATGGCGCAAGCCCATACTCCCATGGCTCCGTAACGCATAGTATTAAACTGCAAGATGCCTCCAGTAATGTATAAACCAAAGGCATAAACCACCATCAAAACAGGAAAAAATGAACGCCAATGTTTTGAGGTAGAAGGCATAATTAAACAAACAATAAGCAAGGATACCACAAAGGCGGTAACTAAATATTTTAACACCTCATCTACATAAGTCACTACCCTTTGTTCGCGCTTTTCCATTCTACTTTTTACCATCGTAATCACTCCACCCAATGGCATCATAATGGCCCAAACCATTGCATGATTTTCTTCCTCTGCCATCAATAAAAAATAATCTATCAATGCAGAAACAAATACAAAATATCCCCACATCATATGGTAAAAACCATTGTCTCTTATCTCCCTTTTTGCATTAGAAATCATTTGCTCAATAATCTCTAAAGCCTTGTTTTCATTCATGGTCATAGCTGTTTCCTTAATTAATTTTGTGCAACAATTGTGTAGTAGTTTCCAAGCTTTCGGTCTGAACCAATACCACATGATAGAGTCCAGCTGGTATTGTTTGCAAATCAATTTCTGATTCACTACTCTCTACCTTTCCTTCATACACTTTTTTGCCCATTCGGTCAAAGATAACTACTTGCATAGGATGTTGATTGCCTTTTATGCTAAGTTTACTTTGCGCCGGATTAGGATACATTTTTACTTCAACTTTTTTTGCTACTTCATTATTACCTATGGCATAGTTAAACAAAATATCGTCTAAATACAATTCACTTCCTGGCACAGGCTCAAAGCCGTCAATACTCGAACTAAATAGAATATACATGGAATCTGGTGGCATGCTTCCTTTATACTCAAACGGAACCATTGCATGGGTATAGGTAGCCACGGTAGAATCTACCGACCAACTGGCTTCTGCCACAGTATCTCTGCTGCTGGTGACATTGTTCCATTTAGTTAATAAACAATACATCGCCGATTGGTCTCCAGTCTCTGGAAAGCTCTTATACCAAAACTGAATGCTCTGAGGTCTGTCTCCAAATGCCCTGTAATTTAAATTCATATCTGGCGAACCATCTGCTGCTAAAAACGGACTGCCTGTAATAAGTCCGGGTATATTGCCAAAGCTAGATGAAGTAGTGCTTAATAATACCGCAGAGCTATCGCTATGTGCATCATTTGTTTTAATAGTGGTGGCGTCAAAGCCAAATTTTTGTAATTGATTTAAAGTGTACCAATTACTGGGGTCTTGGTATTCAAATCCAGCAAAGGTTCTTTTTTCCCATTGCTCAAATCCAGAATTGCCTAATTGCGTTTGGGCCTGAACCAAAATAGGGTTTAGGAATAAAAATGTTAATGCCAATAAATGTGCTAAGGTCTTTTTCATATTTCTTAAATTTTAGGTATGCAAATATATAAAGTAGTTTATGATATAAACTAAAAATACATTAATAGTATTTTATATTAAATTGATAATAAAGATATTAAAATTGTTGCACTTGAGATTTTTGCTTAGTTTTTTGCAAGTTTTTCGCAATTTGGTTCAGACCTAAACTGCACAAAAAAGAGCACGCTTACGCTTAGCAATCCACCGATTGTTTATTACGCTTTTAGGTGCTTTAATGAAATAGGCTAAACTTTGAAGCGTTATAGAATTATGCATAAAGGATTTAAAATTTTTCTAATCAGTATTCTGGTTATTGTTTCTCTCTTGGGGACCGTTTTAATATATGCTTATCAAAATTTGGATGAGCTTAAGAAATACGCCTTAAAAGAGGTGAATTTAATGCTGAAATCGGAGTTGTCTGCAGAGCATATCGATGTGCAGTTTATGCAAACTTTTCCAAAGGTAAGTCTGGCATTAAATGAGGTAGCCATAGAAGACCCATTGCGCAAAGGCAAGTATTTATTGCGTGCATCTCATCTCTATTTAGGCTTTAATTTTTATGATGTATTAAATGAAAATTACCGCATCAACCTAATTGATTTAGATAGCGGAGAGCTCAATTTATATACCGATGCCGCAGGAAGAAAGAATTTTGATTTGTTAAAGGAAACACCCACAGATGCCAAAAAGAAACCTTTTACTTTTAATTTAAATAAATTGAAATTGGGTAAAATAAAACTCACAGTGGTGGATGTTTCTTCTGCTTTAAAATCGAAAGTTTATGTGGAGGCAGCAACTTTTTCGGGTAGTTTTAGCGATACTCGGTTTAACTTGGAGGTGGCTTTGAAGGGTGATTGTGATTTCTTACAATCTGGCGAAGTAAGTTTTTTGAAGAATAAGGCTGTTGTAATTGAAACGGTGTTGGATATGGATACTAAAAATGAAAAGTATCAATTAGTAAAGGGCAAATTTGGGGTGAACCAATTGGCTTTGGAATTAAGTGGTTTTGTACAAGTGCGTAAAAAACAAAGCGATTATCAACTTAGTTTTAAGGCTCAAAAAATGAGTATCCAAGATTTGTTATCAACCTTGCCAATGAAGCTACCAGAGTCGGTTTTGGCTTATCAAAGCAATGGCAATGTGTTTTTTGAAGGGTCTGTAATGGGTGTAAAAACTGCCACCAAGAATCCGCGTATTCAATTGCAATTTGGAATAGAACAAGGTTCATTGGTGGAACCAGATTCTAAAATGAAATTGGAGCAAATTAGCTTAAAGGGGAGTTTTGATAATGGGCAAAATGGACTTTTAACAGATGCAATTATTTCCATTCCAGAATTAAGTGCCGAGATGATTGGTTTTAAGGTAAAGGGAAATATGGTCCTTCGAAATTTAGAGTCGCCACAACTTTCTTTGGAGTTTACGGGTGATGCTGATTTAAAAGCCTTACACACCTTTTTTAAGTTTGAAGATGTGAGTGAAATTGGAGGTAAATTAAATTTCACCTTGAATGTAAGTGGTGAGAAAAAGGGACAAAATTGGGTGTGGGAAAGCGGCATGAACAAAGGAATTTTTGCCTTGCAATTAGACCGTTTAAAATTAGATTATTTAAGTAAGAGCATAGACAATGCAGTTGTAAATGCAGAGCTAACTTATAATGCTTTGCAGTTGAATCAGGCAGATTTTATGATTGGTGGATCCGATTTTAAATTGAAGGGAAACATACCCACATTCCTCGATTTTATTATGAAAGACAATGCTTCTTTTAAGGGGAACTTGCAATTGGTTTCGCAGGAGTTGGATGTAAATGATATTTTGATTTACGACTCTTCCGACCCTAGAGAAGCAGGGGAGAAGCCGCTAGATTATGAGATAGATTTGTTGGTTCAGACCGCTAGTTTTACCTACCAAACTTTTAATGCAAAAGGTTTCAAATCTCATTTAACCTTATACCCAAGCAAAATTGTTTTTAAAGAAACAGCCATGAACACTTCTGGCGGAAGCTTCTCTGGCGAGGGCGAGTTTGTGATGAATCCCACCGAATATATCCTTAAATCTACCAACGATGCCAAGGGAATACAGATAAATGATTTATTAACGCAATTCAATAATTTTGGTCAGAACGAGTTTACTAACAAGAACCTTTTCGGATTGATTAATGCCCACACAGATGTGTTGATTTATTGGGATGAGAAGATGAATTTACTTCCTAATAAAATGCTTGTTTTAAGCGATATGTCGATTAAAAATGGGGAATTAATAAATTATGAACCCTTAAATAGTTTATCTAAATTTGTGGATGTAAATGAACTGAGAAATTTAAAGTTTTCTGAGTTGAAAAATACCATAACCATTAAGAATAAGGTACTTCATATTCCAGCCATGGATTTTAAGAACAATGCTTTAAATTTAAATCTAACAGGCACACATACTTTTGATAATGTGGTTGATTATAAAGTGAAATTGTCACTTTCAGAATTAATAAGTAAAAGAAGAAAACCACAGCCAAATGAGTTTGGGGAGGAGGATGAAAAAACACGTGGAATAAGCTTGTACCTTAGCATTACGGGTCCGGTTAGCCAATTAAAATATGTGTTCGACCGTAAAGGTGCAAAGGCGCAATTGAAAGAGGATGCCAAAAAAGAGAAAGAAGTGATTAAGGAGATTTTTAAACAAGAGTTTAGCATTAAAAAGGATACTACACTCAAAAATGTAGAGAAGAAAAATGAAAACAACGATGAACTTGAATTTGAGGACAATTAAAATTGTTCTTGGATTGTTGCTAGTAACAATGCAAATGAATGTATTGTTTGCTCAGAGTAAATCTAGCATGTCTTTTGGATTTGGTGTAAACGGAGGCATTGGAATGGCGGCGCATAACAGTGATGCCTATAAAAATTATGAGACCTTTTTAGATACCAATTCTAGTACTGCCAGTGCCTTGCATTTTAATAAAGGTATTCATGCTTGGTTAACTTATTCTTTGGGGAAGAAAGCCGATTTTCAAATTGGCTTTGGCTATCAACAAACCGGCTTTTCGCGCAAGCAAACTAACTTAGCATTTAAGAACTATACCTACCCTGGAATTGCTACAGGTAGGATAGAGGATTTGTCTAATACACAAAAAGAAATTACCTACAATTATAGGTTTCATTACCTCCAAATTCCTTTGATGATTAATACCTATTTGGGGCGATCTGGTGACTTTAAATGGGTATATCAATTTAGTGCTGGTATTACACCACAGGTGCTTTTAAAGCATCAATTAGTGGCCAATTGCAATCCTGGATTTAGCATAGAGGGCGAAGATCAATTTAAAATAGATTCTTCTGGATTTGATGCAAAGCGCATTGCAGTAAGCATGCAAATTGGCTTAAATATTGAGTACAGAGAAAGCAAAAATAAGGTCTATTTTGTACAACCTATAATTGGTGCTTTTCCTTTATCTGTAAGCAGCTCAAGCAATTCAGCGTATCCATTTTTTATGGGGATTAACCTGGGGATGTTATTTTCTAATATTGATTAATGACGCCTACTCGTTTTACTATAAGGGTATATGGTTTGTTGGTGAATGCGCAGCAAGAAATATTGTTGGTGCATGAGAAAATGCCACATTTGCATTTTACCAAATTCCCAGGTGGTGGATTAGAATTTGGAGAGGGCACACGTGAGTGTTTGGCTCGTGAATTTATGGAAGAAACTGGCTTGGAGGTAGAAGTTGGGGAACATGTGTACACCACAGATTTTTATCAGCCAAGTGCCTTTAGGCCGGGCGATCAATTAATGGCAATTTATTACCAAGTTTATCCCAAATCTGATTTGTCTCAATTGAGTTTGGAAGAGCAAAATATAGAGGTAAATGGCAAGATAGAAACCCTAAGGTTTTTTTGGGTTCCTGTAAAAGAATTTGACCTGAACCAATTAACCTTTCCAATTGATAAAATTGTGGCACGAAAATTTCTATTAGAAGAATAATTAATAATAAATCAGATGAAAAATTATGTATTCGTTCTATTGTCGCTTTTGGTAATAGGAACAGCTTGCAACAGCTCTAAGGATGGTTTAAAGAAAGTGAAAACTCCTTTTTCTGGGTCCTCTTATGAAAGCAATAGAAGATTCTTTAGGTCGGTTGCAAGTGGCGAAAGCATAAACTTGGAGACAGCGCGAAGTAAAGCAATGTTAACAGCTAACCAGCGCTTGGCGTCTTCGGTTCAGACCGAAATAAAAAATGTGAGCGAAAGCTACCAGAATGAAAGAAATGTAGACGGACAATTGGGAAATTTTGGGGAGAGATTTCAGCAGTTAACCCGTGAGGTAATGAGCACTACCTTAATTGGTTCGAACAAAATGGATGAAAAGGTTTTTCAAAAAACCGACAATACATACCAAGTTTGGGTGGCCATGGAATTGCGTAAAAAGGAAATGTATAAAAAATTAAAGGAACAAGCTTTGGCCAAGAATACCTTGAGTGAAAAGGAGAAAAAAGCCATTTCTGAGATGATCGACAAAAGCATTTCTGAGCTCGACGATAACGAGTAATGTGAAATTTTTATGATGTCTTTGTGGCATCAATTCTAATTACTATATTTACGCTAATTAAATTATTTGAATGGCCGATCTGATTAGTAAGGAAGATGTTTCTAAAGCGTTGAAGCTTGAAAAAGTTAAGCTAAAATTATTGGCTCCTGCCATTATGAAATTGCTTAAATTAGACAATATCAATGATGCCTATTTTAATGCAAAAGAAAAGGTGGGTCCAGCCTTTGCCGACGATATTCTGGAGGAGTTTGGGGTTACCTATGAGGTGAGTGATTTGGACTTGGCAAACATACCCAAAACAGAGCCTTTTATTTTAATTGCCAATCATCCTTATGGTGGAATTGATGGCATTATTTTATTATCGCTTATCTCTAAAATTAGGCCCGATTATAAAATGGTGGCCAATTATTTGTTAAAACAAATTCCACCTTTGGCCGATTGTTTTATTGCTGTAAATCCTTTCGAAAATATTGGGGATAAGGCTATGAATATCTTGGGTGTGAAACAGATCTTAGAGCATTTAAAAACTTCGCCATTGGGCATTTTTCCAGCGGGTGAGGTAAGTGCCATGAAGCTTAATAACCTAAAGATTAGTGATAAAAAATGGGAGCCTTCGGTGGGTAAAATCATTGCCAAAGCTGGATTAAAAGTAGTGCCTGTTTATTTTTCTGGTCACAACAGTTTGGCTTTTAATTTAATGGGTTTGTTGCATCCTAATTTGCGCACCATTAAGCTTCCTTCTGAGATGCTAAATAAGAGCAAATCAAACATTAAACTGCGCATTGGTAAGCCAATTCCTTTTAAAGAATTGGCCATGTATGATACAGAAACTTTATTGGGTTTTTTACGCGCCAAAACATATGCGCTAGGCGCAACCGAAGAAACAAATAGGAAAATTAAATTTGAACTCAATTTAAGGAAATTAAGCAAGCCAGAGGAACTCATAGATGCGGTTAGTCCCACAGCAATGGCTCAGGAAATTGAGGGCATTAGGTCGAAAACACATTTATTTAATTACGATAATTTTGAGGTGCATATTGCTTCTTATGGCGATATTCCAAATATAATGCGCGAGATTTCTCGCTTGCGCGAAATTGTATTTAGAAGTGTTGGAGAGGGCACAAATCACAGTTGCGATACAGATGAGTACGATTTGCATTACAAACATCTTTTTGTTTGGGATAAAGAAGCGCAAAAATTAGCGGGCTCATACAGACTAGGAGAGGGAGATGTGCTTTTTAAGAAGTTTGGTGTGAAAGGCTTTTACTTGAGTCAGCTTTTTAAAATGAGCAAAGAAATGCACCCAATGCTATTTCAATCTATTGAGTTAGGAAGGTCGTTTGTGTCGCTAGAATACCAAAAGAAACCAGCCAGTTTAATGCTTTTGTGGAAAGGAATACATGTTTACATAAAAGCCAATAAAGAGCGCTTTTTATACATGATTGGTCCAGTTAGTATTAGCAATAGTTTTTCAAATTTATCTAAAGATTTACTGGTTTCTTATATTAGGCATAACCATTGGGACAATAAAATAGCCAAATGGATTGAACCTAAAAAGCGTTTTCATTATCAATCTAAAACAGAAGGTAAAAATCTCTTGTTGCAGAAGCATTCTGAAGACATCAAACTGCTAGATAATTTTATAGGTGAGATTGAAGGAAATCAGAAATTAAAGGTGCCCATTTTGGTAAAAAAATACTTAAAACTAAATGGCAAAATTGTTTCTTTTAATGTTGATCCAAACTTCAATGATGCACTCGATGGATTCTTAATTGTAGAGGTAAAAGGTATTCCAGATGAGGCTTTTGAAATGGTTTCTAGGTAGTTGTTAGCATGTTTACAAAGCACAATACCTTGCCGCAAACCCTTCAGTCAATTGCAGACTATGAAGGTGAAGAATTAGATTTGTTGGCAGATTTAATTAGTAACCTGCGCCCAACCAAACGCCAACTTAAATTGGGTTTGGTACCTGGCTTTGATAGTTTACTGCTCTCATTGCAAACCAATGAAAAGCTAAGAATTGGTTTGCAAGATTACCTGAGTAGATTATTGGTAAATAGACAATTTAGTAGCAGTTTAACAGATGCCAATATTATCACTGGACTTGATTTTTTATCAGAGTTAAGAAAGCGAATTGTACATAAGTTCTTACCTTTTCAACCAGAGAAAGACACTTTGGAATACCTTTTGGTAAATGTTTTTTATTTATCGACTGATGCCAATTGGGTGAATGCCATTCCAAACGAAAAAGCTAAAATCTTTATTGAATTATTGGGGTTCGATGGGCTTTTTGAAAGGAATGTTGAATCGTCTTTTATAAAAGATGTATTGTTTGCAGTAAGGGTAATAACACACCGTTTAACGGGCAATGCCTTTGATGCAGAAGTTATGCGCATGGTTCCCAACTACCAGAAAAAGGACAGTCCGTTTGCTGCATTACAAGATGAAATAGATAGTTTTTTAAAAGGAATTCAAACTGGGAGCTTAAAGAGAACAGAAAATGAATTGCAGTTTAAGCATATTCAAGTTTTGATAGACCAATGTCACATCTTTATTGAATCTGCGTATAAAAACAAAAGCGACTTCGGTATTAGTTTTCATGTTCACCAGCAATTAATGGTGATATTAACCTTGTTGGATAGGCTCAAAATTATTTTAAACCTATTTGTAAAACAGGAAAATGAAGATAGCAAAACAGAGTTAATTGTCTTTGCAAAAGCCTTGGTTTATATCAATTCTGGCAAATCGCAAATCTCTGGATATATCAATAAATCTACCCAGCTCATGGCCCATGAAATTACCCAAAACACGGGTAAAGCAGGCGAACATTACATTACTGGAAATTGGAAAGAATACAAAGGCATGCTATACTCTGCCCTTGGTGGTGGTGCCATAGTGGCTGTTGCTTGTATTGTAAAAATGGAAATGTCAGGTATTAAAACGAGCTTATTTGGTCAAGGTTTTTTGTATAGCCTAAACTATGCAATTGCCTTTATTACCATTTATCTGTTGCATTATACTTTGGCAACAAAACAGCCTGCCATGACGGCTGCAACTTTGGCAAAGGAAGTTGAACATGACCTTAAACAAAAAAATAATTATTATAATCTGGCCGAAATATTTGCACGTGTCTTTAGGTCGCAGTTTATTGCATTTGTTGGCAATGTATTTATGGCCTTTCCTGTTGCATTATTTTTGATTTATATATGGAGCACTTTAGCTGGCCACAACCTTGCCGCCCATAAGGCGCCAACCCTAATAAAAGACTTAAACTTTCTTAAAACACCACTTATTTTGCATTCTGCTATAGCAGGGGTTTTTCTTTTTCTTTCTGGATTAATTGCAGGTGCTGTTCATAATAAAACCAAGTACAAAAGAGTTCCGGCCAGAATTGTTCAACATCCTATTTTAAAGCGATTCATGAGTAATGATAGGCGACAAAAATTGGCCAATTTTTATGAGAATAATATGGGCGGAATTGCCAGCAATTTTTGGTTCGGCTTGTTTCTTGGATTTACCCATATGGTGGGCATCATTCTTGGCTTAGACCTTGATATTAGACATATCACTTTTGCCGCGGGCAATTTTGGCTTGGGCTTGTTTGGTCTAAATTACCAGTTAAGTTTAGAAGTAATTTTAATGTCTATTTTTGGAATTGGCCTAATTGGCTTTGTGAACTTTATAGTTAGTTTCACCTTGTCATTATCTGTGGCATTGCGCTCCAGAGCTATTCCTTTGAACGCACTCTGGAGCATTTTAGTTGCCATTAAAAATCGATTTATATTTCAACCTTGGAGTTTCTTTTTCCCTCCAAAGGAAAGTTAATTCATTTTTCTATTTCCCACCCACACAAATCGCTTGCTTACAAATTCTGAATTTGCAAAGCTTGCATTGCCTGCTGCATTACCACCTGTTAAGTGGAAATCACTAAATGCCGCGTGAGAATTGATGAAGCCAGCACCTGTAAAGTTAAAACTTACTGGTACAAAAGCATTGTTCATGGTTTCTTCAATTAAAGCTTCGGTAGCCGCATTGGTAGTGTAAGCGCCGCATGTTAATGCTCCTTTTTCTTTCACTAATGCCTCGGCCAAGGCCAACGAATCAGCCACGCCATCTGTTTTAATGATGAATAGGATCGGACCAAAACATTCTCTGTTATAAACTGCACCTTGAGATTTATCTACTTCTATCACCGCTGGTGTTGCAATACGCGCATCTTTGAATTCTTCGTTTACAATTGATTTGCTTTCCAATACCAAATTTCCACCTAGGTTTTTAGCGTCTAATACGCGCTTATGCGTAACTTCTGCTTGTATGGCACCCAAAGTGCCCGGACCCGCTTTAGGATTGTCTACAAGGCCTGTAATGGCCGCAGCAATACCTTTTACCACATCCTCATAAGATACCAAACCTTCCGCAGTTTGCACACCCGCTTTGCTTACAAAAATATTTTGTGGCGCAGTACACATTTGTCCGCTATACAAACTTGCACTAAAGGCAATATTTCCTAATACCGATTTTAAATCATTTACAGAATCTAGGATGATAGAATTTACACCAGCCTTTTCTGTAAACGTGGTTTTTGGCAAGCTTTCAATATAATTGCCAAACTCGCTACCACCTGTAAAATCAACCATCTTCACGGATGCGTTCTCGGCCAATATTTTTGTAATAGGGTTGTTTAAGGTATCAACACCCAATTGAACCACTTGCTTAGGCAAGCCATTTTCTGCCAATACTTTTTGCAATTCTTCTACCACAATGGCAATGGCCAAAATAGCCTTTGGATGTGGCTTTACAATGGTTGCATTACCTGTAATTAAAGAAGCAAACAAGCCAGGCACGGTATTCCAAACAGGGAAAGTAGAACAGCCAATAACCAAGGAAACTCCCTTTGGCACGGCCTTCCAATTCTTGTCCATTTTTAAATCAAATTTGCCCAAGTTTTTCACCCATTCTGCCTTTTCTGGCACAGAACTAATTTCTCTGTAACCCATGGCTATGGCCTCTAAAGCACGGTCGTTGGCATGTGGACCACTTGCCTGGAAACTCATCATATAAGATTGTCCAGTAGTATGCATCGTTGCGTATGCAATGTCGAAGAAGCGCCCTTTTACACGGTCTAATGCCTCTATTAACAAGCCAGTTCTTACCTGTAAGCTTGTTTTGGCCCATTCGGTCTGAACCGATGACGCGTTTTTTAACAAGGCCTCAGGACTAAAAGCAGGGTATTGCACCCCAATTCCAGTTTGAAGAAAAGGAGAAACTTCCTCACCTACCCAGTCGCTTGCCCCGCTGGCATCAAGTGCTTCATAATTATTATTCATTACTCCACTTATCCATGCTTTTGCCTTGGCATCTGCATCTTCTGCATAAGCTCTTGGGTTTTCGGGATAAGGAGAATAGTAGGTTCTTACCTTTAATGCCTCTAGCGCTGCCTCTAATGTGGCGCGGTGTTTTTCAAATAATGTACTGCTATTGTTCATGTTTCAGAATTAGTACGGCAAAGTTATTTGAAATCCTTAGAATGCAAAATTTGTAAATCATTTGTATGCTTTGCTATGGCTTGTTTTAACTAAATTTGTGGCATCATGATAAAAATAATAAAAACTTCATTTAAAGTGCTCGGTATTGTTATACTCCTTTTTGCTTTGGCTGGTGGGATCTTCTTTTACAATTATGTGAGACCTTTTATAAACAACATGGAGAAAACACAAATTGTGAGCTTTGATGATAGACTTACCATTGTGCACGGTGGTGGCGGAAACTCTGGAATTTTTGAGGGTGATAGCCTCGTTATTGTGATTGATACCAAAATGGAAAAGGCCGCAGATGAATTAAATGAATTGGTGAATAAAATTGCTGAGAAAAAGCCCATTTTGGTAATTAATACTCATTTTCATCCCGATCATGTAGGTGGTAACAAACACTTTGCAAAATGGCCAATCCTGGCTGGTGGAAATTATACAAGCGAGGCATGGGCAAAAGAAACTGGTGATACCATTTTACCTAAGCATTGGATAAAGGATAGTTTGGTGATTCAACTAGGCAAAGAAACCGTTAGCATTTTTAACCTTCCAGAAAATGTACATACCCAAAGCGATGTGGTGGTTTATTTCCACTTGAGAAAAATACTCTTTGCGGGTGATGTAATTTTGAACAATACTGCACCAGTAATAATGGGAGTAGGCAACGCACAAGGTTACCTCAATGCATTTGATTTATTAAGCAATAGGTATGCTTTTGAAACCATAGTACCTGGACACGGAAGCATGGGTGCAATGCCTGTTTTGGATAGGTTCAGACTGTATTTCTTAGATATGAAACTAGCCGCAACAGATGACAATCAGCGCAGCGCCCTTATAGAAAAATACAAAGACTGGAACCAAATCCCCTTCTTCATGTCGCCCCGCGCCACCATGAATAAATTTCAATAAAAAATAGCCAACGACTAACGACCAACGACTAACGACCAAAGACTCCCTACAAAAATCCCAATTGCAACTTAGCCGATTCGCTCATTAAATCCTGGCTCCAAGGTGGATCAAAAGTTACAGTTACTACAACCTCTTTAACACCCTCTATAGCACCCAATTTCTCCTTAATTTCGGCAGGCATACTTTGCGCGGCCGGACAAAATGGAGAGGTTAACGACATAATGATTTCAATGTTTAATTCATGCGATACATTTACCTCATAAATTAAGCCCAGTTCATAAATATTCACCGGTATCTCTGGGTCGAAAATGCTCTGCAAAACATGGATAGCTTCGTTCTGAACATCTACGAAATTCTTTTGTGTATTGTTTTCTGTTGAGGTCATTTTTATCGTTAATTGCGTATCCTAATTATTAATTTTGGCTGTTTAACTTAGCAAATGCATACATTTTCATCTGCTTTATCATGCTGCTAAATCCATTGCTTCTTTGCGAACCAATCATTCTACTCATCCCAATTTTTTCAATAAAGTAAAGCTCCGTTGCCATGATTTCTTCCGAAGTTTTACCACTCCAAATTCTAACCAATAAGCTCACCAAACCTTTTGTTATTTCTGTATTGCTATCCGCCTCAAAGTATATTTTTCCATCTTCAAAAACAGGAAATAACCATACCTTACTTTGACAACCTTTAACAATATACTCTTCCGTTTGATGCTCTGCAGGCATGGCTGGCAGCTTCTTCCCAAGGTCCATTAAATATAAAAGCTTGCCTTCAAAATCGTCCTCAAATAAGGTAAAGTCTTCTATTATTTCGTCTTGTATTTCACTTGTTGTCATACCAGATTTTTAACGACACATGGTCAATAAAGCATTTAACAAAATATCAATCTCTTCACGGGTATTATAGAATGCAAACGATGCACGTACTGTTCCTTCAATGCCAAAATGTTTCATCAAAGGTTGTGTACAATGATGTCCGGTTCTCACCGCAATCCCTTTGGCATCAAGCAACATGCCAATATCAAATGGATGTTTGCCTTCAATTAAAAACGATTGCACCGCCACCTTTTCTTTAGCAGTGCCATACAGTTTTATCTTGTCTGAACCAACCACCTCATTGATGATATGTAATCCATCTGTAAAGTGATTAAGCAGTTCTGTTTCCCATTCAATAATGTTTTTCTTGCCCAAGGCAGTCACAAAATCCAAGGAAGACTTAAAAGCAATTACATCTCCAATATTGGGTGTGCCTGCCTCAAACTTAAATGGAATTTCATTATAGGTAGTGCCTTCAAAACTTACTTCTTTTATCATTTCTCCACCACCTTGGTAAGGTGGCATGGCCTCTAATAAAGCTCGTTTACCATATAATACTCCAACCCCGGTTGGACCATATAATTTGTGCGCACTTAAGGCCAAAAAATCAACATCAAGTGCTTGTACATCTATCTCCAAATGCGAGCCTGCTTGTGCACCATCTACCAAACAAACTGCTCCAACTTGATGCGCGGCAGCAATCATTTCCTTTATGGGGTTCACTGTACCCAAGGCATTGCTGGCCCATACGCAGGCAACTAATTTGGTTCGAACCGAAAGAAGCTGAAGGTAAGCTTCCATATCTAACTCGCCGTTGGGTAGGATAGGAGTAACCTTTAAATGTGCCCCCTTTTCTTCGCAAATCATTTGCCACGGAACAATATTGCTGTGATGTTCCATGTGGGTAATGAGTATCTCATCGCCAGCTTGTACAAACTTTTTAGCCCATGTTTGTGCCACCAAATTAATACTTTCTGTTACTCCTTTGGTAAAGATACATTCTTCTGCTTCCTGCGCATTGATAAAGGATTTAACAGTCTTTCGGGTAGCCTCAAACATGCCTGTTGCCCTATCAGCAAGGGTATGCGCACCTCTGTGGATGTTTGCGTTATCTAAAAGGTAATATGCGCCTAAGGCTTTAATAACATGAACAGGCTTTTGGGTGGTTGCCGCATTGTCGAAATAGATGAGCGAATGTCCGTTAACCTTCTGGTTGAGGATGGGAAATTCATCTCTAATTTCTTGTAAATTGATGGGCTTGCTTTCCATGTTTTGTTATAATTTCCTTTCAATTTCTGCCTCTAAAATCTCAACCAATTCTGGTATCTTAATTTTCTCGGCTATATCATCTGCAAAAGCATTCAACAATAGCTTTCTGGCTTCGTTTTCTGAGATGCCTCTACTTCTTAGGTAAAACATGGGCTCTTCGTCGAGCTGACCAATGGTAGCGCCATGTGTACACTTTACGTCATCTGCAAAAATCTCCAATTGAGGCTTCGTATTCACCGTAGCTTCATTGCTTAATAAAATGTTCTGATTTCTTTGGTAAGCATTGGTTTTTTGGGCATCCAAATGAACCATAATTTTACCATTAAAAACTGCTGTAGATTTGTCTTTTAAAATGCCTTTATATTTCTCATCGCTAAAGCAATTTGGCATGGCATGATCTACCCTGCTATGGTTATCTACAAACTGAGTTCCGTCTGGAATATAGAGTCCATATAATAAGCTATTGCAATTCTCTCCATTCATATAAAAATGAAGATTATTGCGCACCCATTGTCCGTCTAAAGTTAAGGTAACTTGGTTAATATTTGTATTGGCTTCTTGAAAGATTTGAGTATAATTATTATGATAGGTTTCTCCCTTGGCTCTTTGAACTTTATAGTGTTCTAAGCTGCCATTTTCACCTACAAATATCTCATTCACTACATTGGTAAAAGAGGCATGTTGGCCAACTGCTACATAGTTCTCAATGATTGTTGCATTTGCCAAATCCTCAATAATGATGAGGTTTCTCGGTTGTTGCAATACGGGTTGATCTTTGGCATCTGTAATATTGCTAATCATAATTGGATACTGCATTTGCTTGCCCTTAGGCACAAACACAAATGCCCCATCGCTCATAATGCAGGTATTCATCGCATTTAATCCTTCTTCTATTTTGGCATACTTGCCAAAATGAGCAAGGAACACATCTGGAAATTCAATGCGCGCTTTTGATAGGCTGCTGCAAATAATTTGCGCATCAGTTTCTAACCAAACACTTAATTCTGGAAAGAGACAACCATTTACAAAAACAATTTTATTGCAGTTTATTTTGTTGAGAATTCCTGCATTTAACAGCGACTCTGCATCAAGGGTACTGGTGCAAGTAGTGGTAAAATTAGCTTCCTCAATTTTCCTTAAATTAGTATACTTCCATTCCTCATGATGCGTGGTTGGAAGTCCGCTTTTGCTAAACTCATTAAATGCATTTTGCCTAATTTCAAAAAATGCATCTTTATTTGCCTGTTGGGCATATAAGTTAAAATCGCTCTTTATTTGTTCTTTAAGACTCATTAGTAGTTTTATATCTGAGTAAAATTTAATAAGATTATTGGGCTGCTTCTACTTCTTGCTTAATCCAATCGTATCCTTTAATTTCTAATTCTTTTGCAAGTGAAGCATCTCCACTTTTTACAATTCTACCTTTGTATAAAACATGCACAAAATCTGGAACTATATAGTCTAAAAGCCTTTGGTAATGGGTAATTACAAGGAACGACCTTTGTCCATCTCTTAATTTATTTACGCCTTGTGATACCAACCTTAAGGCATCAATGTCTAAGCCAGAATCTGTCTCGTCCATTATGCATAATTTAGGTTCAAGCATGGCCATTTGAAACACTTCATTGCGCTTCTTTTCTCCTCCACTAAAACCTTCGTTTAAAGAACGTGAGGTAAGCGATTTGTCCATTTCCATTTCTTCCATTTTGCTACGCATAAACTTTAGAAAATCTGTAGCTTCCATTGGCTCTAAACCATGGTATTTGCGCTTTTCATTGATGGCAGTCTTTAAAAAATTTGTGCTGCTTACTCCTGGTATTTCAACGGGATATTGAAAGGCCAAAAACATACCTTCGCGGGCCCTATCTTCTGGCGATAATTCTAATAAATCTTTCCCTAAAAATTCAACCGAACCTTCTGTTACTTCATAATCTGCTCTACCTGCTAATACAGAAGATAAAGTACTTTTACCAGCTCCGTTTGGACCCATAATGGCGTGTACTTCGCCCGGATTGATGGTTAAATTAATGCCGTTTAATATTTTCTTTCCTTCAATGGAAGCTTGTAAATTGTTTATAGATAACATGTATGTTGTATTCAAAAAAATAAGTAATGTGTTTAAATTATCCTACGCTGCCTTCTAATGAAACGGCGAGGAGCTTTTGCGCTTCTACCGCAAATTCCATTGGCAATTGGTTCAGCACTTCTTTGCAAAAGCCGTTTACAATTAAGGATATGGCTTCTTCTAATCCTATGCCTCTTTGGTTGCAATAGAATATTTGATCTTCGCCAATTTTACTGGTACTGGCTTCATGTTCTAAAGTGGCAGTATTGTTGTTAACTTCTATGTAAGGGAAGGTGTGAGCACCAGATCTATTTCCAATTAGCATAGAATCGCACTGGGTATAGTTACGGGCATGCTCTGCCTTTTTGTTAATCTTTACCAAGCCTCTATAACTGTTGTGAGATTTGCCTGCCGATATACCTTTTGATACAATTCTGCTCTTGGTATTCTTGCCAATATGAATCATTTTAGTGCCTGTATCTGCCACTTGTGCATTGTTGGTAACCGCTACTGAGAAAAATTCTCCGGTACTATAATCACCTTTTAAAATGCAACTTGGGTATTTCCAAGTAATAGCTGAACCTGTTTCTACTTGAGTCCAGCTAATTTTAGCATGCGCGCCTTCACAAATTCCACGCTTTGTAACAAAATTATAAATACCACCTTTACCTTCTTTATCACCTGGGTACCAATTTTGAACTGTAGAATATTTTATCTCCGCATTTTCCATGGCCACTAATTCTACTACTGCAGCATGCAATTGGTTCTCATCTCTCATAGGCGCAGTACAGCCTTCTAAATAACTCACATAACTGCCTTCGTCTGCAATGATAAGGGTGCGCTCAAATTGTCCGGTATTTTCTGCATTTATCCTAAAATAAGTGCTTAATTCCATTGGACATCTAACTCCTTTAGGAATATAAACAAATGAACCATCAGAAAATACTGCACTGTTCAGGGCTGCAAAGTAATTGTCTGTTGCTGGTACCACAGAACCCATGTATTGTTTAATCAATTCTGGATGCTCCTGCATGGCTTCAGAAATAGAACAAAAAATTACACCCTTTTCTTTCAGTTGTTCTTTAAAAGTGGTGGCAATAGAAACAGAATCAAAAACTGCATCAACCGCTACACCTGTTAGCCTTTTTTGCTCTTGTAAACTAATACCCAACTTCTCAAAAGTTTTTAATAATTCTGGGTCTACCTGATCCAAACTATCTAACTGAATTTTTTGCTTGGGTGCAGCATAAAATATAATCTCCTGAAAGTTAATCTTTGGATAACTAAAATTTTGCCAATCTGGCTCTTCCATTTTTAGCCAATTTCTATAAGCCTTTAATCGCCAGTCTAACATCCATTCGGGTTCGTTTTTCTTGGCCGATATAAAACGCACAATATCTTCACTTAGCCCTTTTGGGGCTGTATCCATTTCTATATCTGTGGTAAAACCGTACTTATATTCCTGACTTACAACCTGATCTATAATGTCAACTTCCTTATCCGACATGTTTTTTGTTTTTTATGAGTGAGCAAATTTAGGCATTAATTAGATTTATTTGTACTAAATCTAAATTATATACAAAGGAAAGTTCACTTTGTTTTGATTCATAAATTCAATATCTGCTTTCCATTTTGCTAAAATGAACTTTTACATCAACATCTTCTTATTTTGCCTATTCATTTGCCTAATATTGCCACAAATGAAAAGGCAATGTTTTTAAACTATAAAGAATATGGCGAAGGCCAACCACTTCTTATCCTTCATGGTTTTATGGGCTCTTTGGATAATTGGCATACTTTGGCTTCAAATTTTGGGAAAAGGTACCATGTATTTGCCATCGACCAACGCAATCATGGGAGGTCGCCGCATACAGATGAGCATTCTATTGCCTTAATGGTGGCAGATTTAAAGCAGTTTATAGAACAACATCATCTTTCAAACGTAAACCTTTTGGGGCATTCCATGGGCGGAAAAGTGGTGATGCAATTTGCTTTGCTGTATCCAGAATTGGTTCAGACCGTAATAATTGTTGACATTGCGCCAAAGCAATATAAGCGCGGACATGATGATGTTTTTGAGGCCATATTTTCTGTAGATTTAAACTCGCTTGAGAGCCGCAAGCAGGCAGAGGAAATGATGCTGCCTTATGTGCAAGATTTTGGCACAAGGCAATTTTTGTTAAAGAATTTAGACCGAAAAGAGGATGGAAAATATGCTTGGAAAATGAATTTGCGCACCTTGCATATGGATTACGAAGAGATTATAAAATCAATTGAAAGTGAGCAGAAATTTCTTGGCAAAACTTTGGTGATAAAAGGAGGGAAGAGCAGGTATATTTTAGAATCTGACCAAGCAGACTTTGCCCATTTGTTTCCAAAATATACAATGGAAACCATTGAGGGCGCTGGACATTGGGTGCATGCCGAGGCGCCAGCAGAGTTTCAAAAATTGGTGGAGTCGTGTTTTTAAAAGTCTATTTATGCCATAAAATTTTTTGTAGTCACGGGGTGGGTTAAAAATTGGTGGAGTCGTTTTTATCCTAGTCTATTTCGGCCTTCATTTTTTGGATAGACGCGTGGTAGATTAATCCAAAATCTCTGCTCTTCATATACTCAGTTAAGGTGCCTTGCATTTCTTCGGCCTGAACCGATAAGTCCATCATCTTTTTGCGGTGAAGCATATTATCTGGCTCAATTCTAATTTGCTTTAATACTTCAATATTTTCATCCATCCACTGACCATATTTAATCATGAAGGATTGCTGTTCTTCGTTGAGTTTAAGTACTTGCTCATCGCTGGCAAGTGCCGATAGTATTGGGTGATTGGCCAGTTGGGCTCCTACAGCTTTTGATAGCATTTGTAGAAAGCCTTTCCTGCTAGATTCTTGGTTGGTATCCATTTTTATGGAGTAAAATTAAACTCAGTTTTTAATTGTTCAAGCGTTTTCTTTACCACATTTACATCCATGGTAATATTGGTAAGCGGTCTGTCTTTGCTATCTTTTGCCTGGGTAGAAAGGGTATAGGCAATATCAACGCCAGATAATAATTTGCCAAAAATGGTGTAATTTTTATCGAGACTATGCTCTCCATTTACATCTGTTACAATATAAAATTGAGAGCCACTAGAAGCCTTTGTTGGATTATTAGTTCTTGCTGCACCAATGCTTCCATAATCATGTTTTAAACTATCCACAAACTCTGCAGGTATGGTATATCCCGGACCACCGCTTCCATCATTCAAAGGGTCTGCGTCCTTGCTATTTGGGTCGCCACCCTGCACCACAAAATCTTTAACAATTCTATGAAAGGTCATGCCATCATAATAGCCAGTATCTGCCAAAGCCAAAAAGTTGGCCCTATGCAAAGGAGTTTGTTTGTATAGCCACATATACATGGTACCAAAGCTGGTTTTAATTTCAATGATGCTTTCCTTAGCAGTGGTATCTGTAGGAATGGGATCTGGCTCTTTTTGTTTAGACTCCTCCTTCTTACAAGCATAAACGAAGCTCAAAAAAAACAAAGCAATAAGGAATATTTTTTTCATGTGATAAATTTTTCTTAACGAATATATGCAATTCCCTCAAAAAAACTCCCCCCTCGCAAGTCTCTACCCAAGTTCCCCCAAAAAACCTCAGCCCGTACGGACAAGTCGCGACTTGTCCTTCAAGCTCCTAGGCAAATCCCCCTTACAAATCGCAAATCAAAGCCCTAAGAAAAATCCACGCCCCAAGCAAATTCCCCCTTCAAACCACAAAACCCATCCAACACAATTGCCCCCTAAAAAACCTCAGCCCGTACGGACAAGTCGCGACTTGTCCTCCACGCCCCAAGCAAATTCCCCTTTCAAATCGCAACTCAAAGCCCAAA
>JBILVK010000146.1:0-6334 GCA_044370475.1 Bacteroidia bacterium | reverse complement strand
TTCAATTCGACCAAGCCATTTGTAACATGAATTCGCATAAAAATGTGATGGGCATTTTACCGGGTACCGACACTTCTCAAAAAGGATTTATACTCATAGAAGCACATTACGATAGCAGGTGCGAAAGCGTGTGCGATACCGCCTGTGAAGCAAGAGGCATGGAGGACAATGGCAGCGGTGTTGCCTTAGTATTAGAATTGGCAAGGGTTTTAAGTAAGCATAGTTTCGAAAGAACTTTGGTATTTATGCTCACCACTGCCGAAGAACAAGGCTTAGATGGTGCCAATGCATTTGCCGTTTATGCCAAAACAAATGCGCTACCCATCAGAGCAGTTTTAAACAACGATGTTATTGGGGGAATCATTTGTGGCAAAACAGCCTCTCCTCCGGGATGTCCTGGCGAAAATGAAATTGACAGCCTACAAGTGAGAATATTCTCTGCAGGTTCCAATTACTCTTTGCCCAAAGGCTTAGCCAGGTATACCAAACTATCTTTTGAAGAGGAACTCTTGGCGCAAATGCCTGTTAAAACCAATATTCAAATTATGAATGCAGAAGACAGAATTGGCCGCGGAGGCGATCATATTCCGTTTAGGCAACAAGGTTATGCTGCTATTAGGTTAACAAGTGCCAACGAGCATGGCGATGCCAATGCCTCAGCACCTGGCTACCTAGATAGGCAACACAGTACAAGGGATGTGTTAGGAAAGGACCTAAATGGCGACGGACAATTTGACTCGCTTTTTGTGAGCACCAGCTACCTCAAAAGAAACGTCCAAATCAATGGTATCACGGCAGCTATGTTGGCTATTGGACCACAAGACGCTCCAGAATTTGAGCTTATCAATGATGGCAACGGACTCTCCGTAAAGCTTATTAATCCACAAGCCAAGTATGCTTATAGAATTGGCTTTAGAAGCAGGAGAAATACATTCGACACGCTATTTACCATACAAAATCAAGCCGATTTAAAAACTTACCATGTTAAAAAAGACAGCTTTTATTTTGTAAGTGTTGCCACCATGGATGCTGCCGGAACCGAGAGTTTATTCTCTATAGAAAAAAATGTAAAAATAGCGGGAGTGCCTGCTACAGGCATTCAAGAAGAAAATGCAATCACTTCTAAAATTCAGCTTTTGCCTGTGAGTCCAAACCCTGTAGATGAAACATTAACCCTTAGTGTTTGGATGCTAAACCCAAAACCAGGTTTAACTGGACGATTAATCATAACAGATTTACAAGGCAGAAAAGTAAAGGAATTAAGCATAGCTTTAGAAAAGAACATCAACGAGGTGGTATTTGAACACGGCTTTTCCATCAAGGGCCTCTACTTTTGCAGCTTGTTTGTAGCCGAAGAAAAAATCGATACCCAACGAATTTTGTTCAAATAAAATCAAGCTTTCCTACTTCCCGCTTTTACTAAGCGACATTATTCGCTGCATTTAAAACATTAGGTTGAATGTACTGTGTTATTTAAATTACGTATTCTAAATCTGATTTAATTCAAACGCATATTCGTAACTAATGACACTTTTAGCTTTTTCGTTTTTCTTCCAAGCTTTTTCCAAATGACTCAATTCAATAATATCGTTGGTACTTTTGGGCTTGAATACGTTTGCAACTTTTTCTAAAACCTCTAACTCAATTTCCGAAAATAGTTTGGCATTAAATGGCCTGTCATTTCTTGCTTTGAATTGTTCGCCTGTGTAGCCTTGAGGAAATTCTGTTGTAAAAATATCTATTTCATCATTGTTGGCTAAATATTCAAATATGCTTTGAAAATTATTTGGCACCGGACCCATATCTATTGCTTTATAACGAACGCCACTTATCGAAAAACAGGTTTGCTTAAACATTAAAAAATCGGCGTAGAATAATAGTTTATTCATTTTGGTTTTAAAAGGCTGCATCTTTCCCGAAAAATAAACTACCATTTCGGTAAATTTTTCAAAACTTGGATTTCTGTAACCCGAATAAATATCAGCCAAATGATTACCCAATAAATATTCTTTGAAATTCAAATTGGAAATATCTCTAATTCTTTCCTCAACCAATAATTGTGCTTTCTGAATGTACTTTGCTTTTGCCTTTTCATCAATGCTGCCACACAAGGCAACCATATCCATAAAAAATTTAGGATCATCAACCATCTGAATTAATTTGGCGTTAGCAATACTGGGCATTTCACCAGCTTCATATTGGCGGTAGCTGTTTACACCAAAACCCAAAATTTCCGACATTTTTACTGCCGACAAACCGTACTTTTCTCTAATTCGAATAACCTCATCTGGAAATGGAATATTGAATCTATCGCGGTATTGATTATAAACCTGATTCATATTCACTTCATCCATTGCTGTGGTGGTAAATTGCTCTCCACTATCCGCGCATTTGTAATAATGAAAAACAACCTCAAATGTTTCCTTTCTAAAATCCATCGACCTACGTTCTTTGATCAATTTCATTTCTCTACCTGTTATTGGACTTTTCATATTATTTTATTTTAAAGGGTAGTTCATTTTATGTTGCGCCAAATGGAAGGAAATACAAATTACACTGCTGCCCATTGCTCCCATGGTAATCTTTATATACACTTCCTTTTTCTTTATGGTTCTCCCAAAAACCCACATTTCTGAACCTCCATATAATTTTTCTTCGAGTGGACCTTCGCAATAATCTCTAGTTTCGAGTGCTTCTAGTATAGCTTTGCGTTCAACAGGGCGAAGTTCTAATTCAACCAGAGCTTGCGCGTTTTTCCCTCTATCATCACGAAATAGCACATCCCAAAACCCCATCTTTTCTTTGAAGTCTTTTAAAAATGACGCTACTGTTGATTCCGAATTCATACATTAATTGGGTAATGCAAATATAAGTTAACCCTCAATAAAATACAACTTTAAAGTTGCAAATAATTAAAATTATCGTAAAATTTAGATCTTAAAGTATTATTCAAATAATCCTAAGGGTAGACATGCACCTAAGTAGTCACCTGCCAAATTTCAAGTTATAAACCTTGCAAAAAACCTCTTATAAACAACCACAAACCAGTCTTCAATTTCCCAACATATATATGCCCAAGTCCAGGCGTAAAGATCGAAAGCAAAAAAGCAATAATCGGCTTTCTAGAATTTTTATGCGGGTCTGCCATGATGAATTACGATTAACATTTAAATATTACACCAATTCATAATTTGTACTTCGACCTCCAGCCAGTTCCTTTTGCAGGATATTTTTGTCTATCAAATCATTTATATCTCTTATAGCAGTGTCTTTTGAGCATTTAGCAATCTTTGCCCATTTGGAAGATGTTAATTTCCCATCAAACCCATCCAATAACCTATTCAATAGATTTTTCTGCCTTTCATTCATACTAACTTTCGAATGTTTTAACCAAAAATCTGCCTTAAATAAAACGCTCATTAATACAGAATCAGTAGCATGTAATGCATTTATTAAGCAATTTAAAAACCATTGAATCCATTCAGTAATATCAAGACTCCCCTTTTGTGTTTTTTCAAGCATTTCATAATACTCTTTTCTTTGCATACGTATTTGTGCCGACATGCTATAAAAACGCTGATTGCTTTTATCAGATTGAGCCAATAGCATATCTGTCAAAGCTCTAGTTATCCTTCCATTTCCATCTTCAAATGGATGAATGGTAACAAACCATAAATGAGCTATTGCTGCTTTTATAACCAAATCAATTTTCGAATTCGAATTAAACCAATCCAAAAACTGCTTCATTTCCTTCTCTACCAATATTGAATCAGGCGCTTCAAAATGCACCTTCTCTTTTCCCATAGCACCAGAAACAACTTGCATTGGTCCTGTAGTATCCTTCCTCCAATCAGCAACAGTTATTTTGTACATCCCACTTCGTCCGCTTGGAAATAATGCAGCATGCCAATCAAATAGCCTATCTGCGGTTAATGGGTTAAAACAATTTTGCGTTGCGTCCACCATCATTTCCACCACACCATCAACATTTCTATCCGAATCAACCAATCCTGCAATCTCCATTCCCAATCTACGAGCTATCGAAGAACGAACTTGCTCAGGATTTAAATACTCTCCTTCTATTTCAGAGGATTTTAAAACATCAAGCGTCAAAGTATCCAACAAGGCTTCATTCCTTAAATCAAATCCCAATGATTCCATTTTACCAGTGAATCTGCCCTGCAAATTTCTCGCCTCAGCCAACAAATTAACTATTTCATCATTATCCCACAAAAAATTTGGCCAATTGCCATTTTGATGTATAAAAGCCCTCATTCGTTGCACATTTTAAGGCGAATATAAGCCCTTTTCGCCGCATTTACAAATTTATCGTTGCATTTCTTGCGTCGATTATCTAAATTATTCGTTGCATGATTGGTTTCTTAAGCCTACAAACCTCCAAGTAGGTATTTACTTATCATTGCTCATATACTCTCAATTAAATTAACCTTTATTTTCGGTCTGAACCAAAGCGCCGTTGCTATAGATGAGCGGTAAAGTGATTAAATAATTAATCAAAAAGCATGCCGCCTGGTGGCATGAAATCCCGCTTTGCATCCTCCACTAAATACATGGTTTTGCAACCCTGACATAAAAGTATGTATTCATAATAATAACTCTTACCCGGCTTTTGTTTTTTATCCTTGGTGGCCTTTTTAACAACCTGTGAACCGCACTTTCTGCAAACATCTCCCTCTGCATTCACTCTTAGTTTTCTTGAACTAACCTGGTTATTTTCGGCCTTTTTTTCCTTTACCAATAAACTTTCAAGGTATCCTGTGTCAACCAATAAATTGGCACCATTCAAAGCTAAATTTGCCAATTGATCACATCTTTCATTTTCTATATGTCCTGCATGACCCTTAACCCAATTGAATGTAACCTTTTCCTGCTCCGCTATTAAAGTCAACAAGGTACCCCAAAGATCAAAATTAATAGCCTTCTCTCCTCCTTTACGGTACCAATCTTTCGCCCGCCAATTCTTAGCCCATCCCTTTTCTATGCCATCAATAACATAACGCGAATCCGTAAATACATTAACAATTGATTTCGTTTTAAGCCTTCCAAGGCCAAAAATAACCCCACTCAACTCCATCCTATTGTTTGTAGTTAATTCATAACCCACGCTAAACTCTTTCTTTTTGCCTTTATACTCCATAACCACACCAAAACCTCCCTTACCAGGATTTGGCTCCGCTCCTCCATCCGAAAACAGGTTTATTTCTGGTATTTCATCCCACGCCATAGATTATTAATAAGTAATTTTTTTGCCTATCCTATTTTAATTCACCTAAGATTCCTATCTTTCAAAAAGCGATTTTTGATAAGCCCCTTTTTTGAATTCGATCAATAAATCTCTGATAAATTCATAGTGCTTTACATAATTATTTGGTATTACAATTAAATGAATTTCTTTGCTTTTTAAGAGGTCCATTTTAATTTTATCTGAATCTATTCTTTTTTTATTATTAGTATGTTCCCTTCCATTTATTTCAAATACTACCTTAGGAATACCCTTCTCATAAAGCACACCATCAAACTCTTTTTTAATCACTAGGACATTATTTCTTTCCTCAGGAAAAACAGTCGTAACCTTAACATTTCTTTCAAACCTACCCTCATTTAGCGTACTATAATGTAGCATAGTTTTATAAAACTCATCTTCAAATTTTGAATTATTAGAAAATCCAATGGTAAGTTTATTTACTGCGCTTTGTGATATTTGGGTGCTTCCATTTTTTTCAACATAATCAATCAGTGCATACAAATCATCATCTTTTTTCGACAATACATCTATTGCATTTTTATCCGTTACCACAATTAAATTTTCTTTGGCACGTGTAACACCAACATTAATCAACTGACTGTTATTTTTAATCCAATCGTAGGTTCTTGAGCTGGTTTGCCTCGAAATGGCTGTAGAAATGATGATAGTCTTATTTTCTTGCCCCTGCACTTTATGAATAGTTCCACAGCTCACCGAATCCTCTATTTCGGCTAAATCTTTCGCCTCTTTTAAATAGTGATTTAAAACTTCCTCCTGATTTCTAAAAGGGGTAATGATAAAAACATCAGTCAATTTATTTTCTTTAATAAAGTTTACAATACACTTTGCTTCTTCAATCTGCGAGTTTTTGTCTTTACTAGTTACGTTGTTTACATCTAATAATTTAACCTCTCCTAAATTCTTTATTGCATCAATATTTAACTTGTTCTCGTAAAACCTCATATTGGAATAATTGATGATCTTTTTGCCACAGCGATAATGATAACTGAGTAAAATATCTCTTGAAATATTATCTACATTCTTAAAGGCAGATAGTATTGAATTATT
>JBILVK010000145.1:0-6348 GCA_044370475.1 Bacteroidia bacterium | reverse complement strand
AAACCTAAAGGCAGAGAATAGCTGTAATTAATGGCATTAAAATAACCAAAATCGCCCAGCATACTTATAGGCAAACAGATATAAACAATGCCCAATACTTGAAAGGCCAAGGTATCAAATTCGCGACCTGTTTTTTCGAATAACTTAATGATGAAAAGCAGCATAAATACTGGTATCAAGTGATAGAACCAGCCATGCGATAAATCGCCACGAATGATGAATACAAACATGATATTGATTACACTACCTGCAATAACTCCGAGGTATTTTTCAATCCAATTTTTATCGGGCAACATCAATTCAAAAAACTCCAATAAGCACAAAAAGTTAATGGCAAAAAGCAAGATAAAAAAGCTCCACTCATTAAGCACAGTGCATGCTACAAGGGTTATTACAAATAGCGTTCCCGTTAATGCACGCTGCCAAAAATTACTCATGATCTTGTATCGGATTTTGATTGATAAATAGTAAAGCCTGCTCCTCATCCTCGGCCCTGCAATAAACTTTTGCCTCGCCAAAAAAATAACTGCGGTCAATTTGATTGATGACCACTGCATCTATGCCTTGATCCAAGAGCATGTCTTTCACAATCTCTGCATCTATGGCATTTCCAGTTTTATATACGCGCACCCAGCCTTCCATGTATTTTTATTGGCAACAAAGGTGCAGCAATGGCCTTTATAAATTTGTCACATTTGCAACAAAATATCAACCACTTTTGCCCAATACGCATTAAAATGAACACTTTCTAAGGCACAAAAATGAGTCTTAATCTATTTCGGTCTGAACCGATTTGCCACTGTTACCGCTATACCAAACGCACATGCCAAGGGTTGCTAAAATTGATAAGACACTCCAATACCATTCGAAGTTATAGCTCTCATCAAAAATCTTGAAGATGGCCAAATCTTTTTCGTAATATGTCATAACAACCGCCATGGCATTGTTTACAAAATGCGCTAGTATGGGCACCCAAATTGACCCGCTGGCATAAAACAAATAAGCCAAAACCAGTCCCAACGCAAAGCGTGGCAGGAACCCGTAAAACTGTCCGTGAAACCCACTAAATATGAGTGCAGAAAGAATCATGGCCACCCAAAGATTGCCAAAAACGAGTTTGGTATATTGAAACAAAACGCCCCTAAACAACAATTCTTCTGCAACTGCAGGCACCAGGGCCACCACAAAAATATTGAGCAATAACATAGCAAAATTATCTGCTGCTACAAAAATCTTGGTAAGCGCAGCAGCCTGCTCCTCCATTGCCCTAATAGAAATTTCCAAGTCCTTTAAACTCTCCGGAAAACTTAAACCTTGGTTTAATTGATATAAGCCAGAAACGCCTGGAACAGCCACAAAAACAATGAGTGTGCCTATCAAAAGCGAAGTACCGCTCACAGGTGTTTTGTATTGAAACAAACGGTTGGCTTCCCATTTCAACATTTTTGGAAACAACAATGCGGGAATCAAAAACATGCCTAATCCGCCACCAATGGTCTGTATCCATTTTAAAGACGCTATGGCCGCTGCATCCTCACTCTTTATGTCGCCCATACTGAGCTCATGTAAATTTATGCCATAAATAACCTGACACAGATAGCTCGAAAGCACTGCTCCTATACCTCCAAAAAATAGGATCATACCCAGTAAAATGAGCATTTTACCAAAATACCCTAGACCCTTTGGCGCAAAACCTTCGTAACTTCCTTCCATTTTGATTACTTTTGCACGCAATATATCAAAGAAACATCAGTGGTAAAAATTGGTCACATCGAATTGGGAAAATTCCCGCTATTACTTGCTCCCATGGAAGATGTGAGCGACCCGCCATTTAGGGCGGTTTGCAAGGCCAATGGAGCCGATTTAATGTACACAGAATTTATTTCTTCGGAAGGTCTGATCCGAGATGCCATGAAGAGTAAGATGAAACTCGATATCTTTGATTATGAACGTCCCATTGGCATTCAAATATTTGGGGGCGACGAGGAAGCCATGGCCGAGGCAACTACTATTGTCTCTGTAGCACAACCCGATTTGGTGGATATCAATTTTGGCTGTCCGGTTAAAAAGGTAGTTTGCAAAGGCGCGGGCGCGGGCATTCTGAGAGATTTACCCAAGATGGTGAAGCTTACCGAGGCAGTGGTTAAAAGTACCCATTTGCCTGTTACGGTTAAAACGCGTTTGGGTTGGGATGAGGATAGCAAGAATGTGGAAGAAGTAGCAGAACGCCTACAGGATGTAGGCATACAGGCATTAACCATTCATGGCAGAACCCGTGCGCAATTGTATAAAGGGGAGGCCGATTGGACCTTAATTGCCAAGGTGAAAAACAATCCGCGCATACAAATTCCTATTTTTGGCAATGGTGATATTGATTCACCCGAAAAGGCTTTAGAATACTACAACAGATATGGAGTTGATGGGGTGATGATTGGCAGGGCTGCCATTGGTTATCCTTGGATTTTCAATGAAATAAAACACTTCCTAGCCACAGGCGAACACTTACCGCCACCTAGCATTGAGCAAAGGGTAGAAGTTTGTAAAACCCATTTAGAAAAGTCGGTTTTGTGGAAAGGTCCGCGAGCCGGGGTTTACGAAATGCGTCGCCACTACAGTCAGTATTTTAAAGGCATCGATCATTTTAAAGAGTTTAGAACCCGCTTAGTGACTGCCGATCAAATGGAAGAGATTTTGTTTATTTTACAAGAAGTATCTAAACATTACCAAGGCATGCCAGCTTTGGTATCATAGGTTAAACGGCATTTTGGGGCAAGGGCCTGCAGATTAATAGCTGTTTTTTTAGCGTATTTATGTGTGTTGGGTGAAGTGTAAAATGCTTTAAAAATTATAGTCCTAATTACATGTTGGCCTATGTTTAATTTGTCTTCTTTCATAAGTTAAAAATAATATACGCATTGGCCAAGTAAAACTACCCAAGCTAAGTTGCAGTACTATTATTTAGCAGCACAATTTTAATACAAAACAAAGCGGGCAATGCGCTTTATTACATACTCGGGTATATTGCCCGCAACCTCATATTCGCTGGGAACTGAAGCCTTATCACCCTCTAAGCCCAAATGGTTTAACTTAGGGTATAATTCAAAAGATGCGTTGGGATTATTCTTTAAGGCATTTTGCCACAAGAACAACTCCGATTTTGGAACCTGGTAATCTCTTTCGCCTTGTAAAAACAGCAACTTTTTTTGGTTCAGACCGACGGCTAATTTGCTAGGTGAGTTCTGGTTTAAGTGTAGGATGTAGGCAGCTTCCATGCCAAGGGGCAAAGAATCTGCTGGACTATCCTTTGTTAATTTATCGCGGCAATAAATGGTCTGTTGTATCAACTCATCATAATCTTTCTTCTCGCCTGCAGGAGCCAGTGTTTGCAGGTAGTATAGCTGGTCTAAGAGCAAAGGTGCCAAATCAGAATAGCTGCCCGCAAAGCTGATATAACCAGCAAGTCCTTTGAGGTTCTTTTCAAAATAAGGAATCAAATATCCACCCTCACTATGACCCAAAATATAGATGCGCGTGCTGTCAATTTCTGGGTTCTTTTTCACCACCTGAATGGCCAATTTTAAGTCCTCCAGATACTCTTCTTTCACCGTTAAATTTTTCAATTTCGACATTTGCGTGCCATAGGTTTTGGTACGCTTATCGAACCTAAAAGTAGCCACTCCATGATTGGCCAAACCCCAGGCCAAATCTTTGTAAATGCGGTTCGGACCCATGGTTAAATCTTTGTCGGACGGACCACTACCAGCCGCAATAATCACCACAGGAAAAGGCCTGCCTCTATTGGGTATGGTAAGCATTCCCTCCACCGGATATTTGGGATCTGGCAAGGTCTTTTTTATCTCATAAAACAAAGAAGCATCTACATAAGAAGCAGGTGTATATTTTTGCGTGGCAGGCTCCAAATACATGCCACTAATCTTGCCCACCTGATCAAAAACCAATTTGAATCCGAACTTATTTTTCTCAAATTGAATAGGTGTAACTGTAATTATTAAAGAATCTCTATCTGTAACATGCGGCTCGCCAACCTCTTTTACCGCACCCATTTGCATCTCTAAACTGTACCAAAATCCTTCCAACTTTTCTACATCCAACAAACGCTGCATATCTTTATCCATGCGCTGGTACAGCGTTTCAAACTTCTCTTGCCTAAACAGGTAAATGCATTCTTTTGCCCGCGCTTTGGCATCAAATCCAACCTGTGCAAATGCCCCACAAAAATTAATCGTCGCCAATAAAAACGCAACTACATATTTCATGTGGGCAAGATAAGGTTTGAACCTAATATAAAATAAAGCTAGCCATTTTGAGTATCACCTCATACGGCACATTACCCGGCTTTTCGTAATCTGTGGGCACCGCTGGCCCCTCCCCTTCTATGGCCAGGTGGTTTAACTTAGGGTAAACCGAAAAAGTATAGTCTAACTTATTTTGCTCTTGCGCCAACTTCTTCCATTTGTCCAACTCACTCATCGCAACATGCGCATCTCGTCCGCCCTGAATAAACAATATCTTCTGGGGGAGCTTTGTTTGCAGGCCTTGCGCCGGACCATTACTTTGCAATGAACTTGTATAATTAGCATTCGTCAAAGGCAACTTTGGATCAGACAGCGCTATGGGTTTATAATCGAAAGGCGCAGCAAGCGCAATATAAGATTGCACCCGCTCTATGTTTTTTTCAAAATAAGGAATGAGGTAAGCCGATTCACTATGCCCCAAAATAATGATGTGGTTGCTATCAATTTCAGGCAATAATTTAAGCTGCGCGATGGCTAAGTTTAAGCCCATTAAATACTCCTCTTTTACAGTGTATTTTGAAGGGGATTTTGCACTTGTGTTTAAATTGTTTTTGGCACCCACTTTTGCAGCATCTTTTACTTGGCAATTTGCATTTGCAGGATATTTTGTGTCATCTTTCACACTACTTGTGCCCTCATTACCCAGCACCAAATTGCGTTTATCGTACCTGTATACAGCCACCCCATTATCTGCCAAACCCCAGGCTATGTCTTTATAAATCTTATTTGGACCCACACTTAAATCTCTATCAGAAACAGCCGTTCCGCCCACTATAATTAGCAATGGATACTTGCCCTCTTTTTTGGGTACAGTAAGCATGCCATTGATAGAAAATTTTGCTTGCGAAAAAGACTTTTTATACTCGTAAAACGAGAACGGATTTACATAATCTGGCGTTTGATAAATGGGAGTTGGCGGCACCAAAAACAATCCGCTAATTTCGGCCTTTTGGTTAAACACCAATTTTACCCCAATTTTTTTTCTTTCAAATTGTATGGCAGTAACAGCAATAACAAGTTTATCTCGGGTAGAAATGCTAGGTTCTCCAACGGTCTGAACCGAGCCATAGCTCATCTCTAAGACATCCCAAAAAATCATGATTTTCTCCTCATCCATGATGCGCTTCATCACAGGATCCATGCGGTTGTAAATGGCCTCATACTTGCCATTTTTAAGAAAATACAAAACCTCTTTTGCCTTAAATTTTGGATCAAAAGAAGGCTGAGAATAGCCAACTAAAGGGGTAAAAAATATAAATAGAAGTAGGCCAACAACTGTTTTCATTCAGTTGCTAAGATATAAAATAAAGTAAAGATTAAAATTTTTACATGAGGTAATATGCAGAAGAAGGCTTCTGGCATCTGGCTTCTGGCAGCTGGCTGATGGCTTCTGGCTGCTGGCATCTGGCAGCTGGCTTTTTCAACAGTAGCTATAGCGAAGATAAGTAACTGCCAATACAGCAAAAACGCTCACCACAGGTTAAACTTTTAAAATTGCTAGAGGCTAGATGCCAGAAGAAAGAGAAAGAGAAAAGCTAGAGGCTAGAAGCTAGAAAAAACAGAAAGAGAAAGAGAAAAGCCAGAGGCTAGATGCCAGCCGCCAGTAGCCAAATGCTAGAACCCCAAAAAGCTAAAGGCTAACGGCTAATAGCTAACGGCTAACAGCTATTCTCACACCAAACTCGCCTCAGGCATCTTGCTGGCGCAAAGTTGGTTCAGACCGATTTCTTGTTGCGCTAAAGCTTCTAGTACTTCTGTCTCACCTAACCTGGTAAAGAACTCGCGGTAGTAGGCGATTCCTTCGTTGAGGTTTTTCTCAAATGAGCTCAAATAAGAAGCTTTTTGTTTCGACAAAGGATATACTGCTTCATCTAAGGCATCTTTAAAAAACTGGATATATAAATCTAGTTCCTTGATGAATAAATGCGGCCTATCTTTTCTTGTTAAAATATCGCCCCTGCCATAAATATGATCTACCATTTCTTGTAAGGAAACCAGCTTGTCGTAATACGCTAAGTTTGGTCCCGGACAA
>JBILVK010000007.1:0-63000 GCA_044370475.1 Bacteroidia bacterium | reverse complement strand
AGGCGAACAATGGAGTTAATGTCCATTTTTTTGTAATTGGTTCGAACCAATTCATTTAAAAAAATATCGGGGTCCAAAGAAATGATTTCAGTGAAACTCCTTGAGAACGCCCAATCATCAACGCCTAAACCTCCCGATAGGTCGAGCATTCGCCTACCTTTTACAAGGCTTGCTTTAAAGTTGGCCAGTGCTTCCCCACTCGACTGTTCATAACTTTTGGAGGTAAACCAGCAATGATTATGAGCAAATTGAGGAAGTTTGCGTAAGGCTTTGGGATATAAATTGATTTGTTCGGCTAATAGCCAATTTAATTCATTTGTATTACCTTTGCTTCGAAGTAAGTATTTTTCTGCTGTTAAATGTTTGTTTTGAGTCAAAAATGCACCCAAATCAAAATTTTGCAATAGAATAGAAAGGCTGCTCGTTGAGTTCAATAGTTAATAATTAGTAAAATGAAAAAGATAATGTTTGGTTTGGCATTTTTAGCTCTGTTGAGTTTGAGTGCATGTAAAGGTAGCTGCCCTAAATTTCATTTCGAACTTCCTTCGATCAGTTTAGCTTTCTAGAAAGTAGTTGAATGTTACATCTTGTATTAAATCTGGATGTAAACTTTTGGCAACTGGACAGTTTAACCCCGCTTCTTCAATCGCTTGAATATCCCTTTCACTCAGATTTCTGTTGGGGATGTTTATTTCCACTTCTATTTTAGTCACTCTTCTTGGAAGGGTACCCATGGTTTTTTGCACACTTAATTTTGTGCCATCTATGTTAATTTTTCTTTTGTTTGCCTCAATGCCCATAATGGTAACCATGCATACACCTAAAGAGGTGGCTAATAGGTCTGTAGGTGAAAAGGCTTCGCCTTTACCCAAATTGTCGAGGGGTGCATCTGTAAAAATACGGGTGCCAGATTGTATATGTGTGGCATTACACCTTAATTCGCCCTCATAAATAACTTCTGAAGTTGGCATGTTTTTATTAAATTTGAAACAAAGTTAAGAATTTGAGTATCTCAAGACATTTCTTTTTTTTAGGTTTTTTTATTTGTGTGGCAAATTTGCTTAGCGCCCAAAATGCGCCTATTACAGAGCCTCAGCTAATGTATACCAAAAGCAACTTGTATGCTGTAGGGTTAAATTCATTTAAGTCGAGAGGTGTTTACTACCGCCTTGGGTGGCACAAGACAGGTAAAGAACAGAATCATTGGGAGTTAGACATCAGTAGGGTAAGGCATCCCAAAGAAGAAAGACGCCAAGGTTATACCGAAAACCAAACGCAATACACTTTTGGTAGGTTAAACGTAGTCTACTTGATGCGCAACAGCTTTGGCCAGACCATTGCCATTACCGAAAGGCCTTACAAAAATGCGGTTGGACTTAATTTTGTTTATGATGTGGGAGTTACCATGGCATTTTTAAAGCCAGTGTATATTGAGGTGTATTATCAGTATGACAATACGCCAGGAGAGGGATATTTAGTAAGTGAAAGATATGATCCCGAAAAGCATACTGATATTTATAAAATATATGGAAATGCCCCTTTTACCAAGGGCTTAAGTGAAACCAAGATTCAGTTTGGTGGATTTGGTAGGGCAGGTTTTCAGGTTGAATGGGGGCAATACAGCGATGAGATTAGGTGCTTAGAAGCAGGTGTTACCATAGATGGATTTATGCAAGGCATTCCAATTATGGCGCATACTACCTATGATCAAATTTTATTAGGGTTTTACGTGAGTTATAATTGGGGAAATAGAAAGTAGAAATGATTGAGTTACCAGTTTTAGGAGAAGAAAAGGTTAAGAAACCAAGTTGGTTAAAAGTAAAATTGCCTACCGGTGAAAATTACCGCCGAGTGCGCAAATTAGTAGAGGAGCACAAATTGCATACAATTTGTGAAAGTGGAAATTGTCCAAATATGGGCGAATGCTGGGGAGAGGGAACTGCTACCTTTATGATTTTAGGCAATACTTGTACGCGTAGTTGCTCTTTTTGTGCAGTTGCAACTGGTAGAGCCAACAGCTATGATTTGGATGAACCTAGGCGTGTGGCAGAAGCCATTAAATTGATGGCGGTTAAACATGCAGTAATTACCTCAGTAAACCGCGATGAATTGCCAGATAAGGGTGCCAAAGTTTGGGCAGATACCATTCGCCTTATTAAGCAAGAAAGTCCTGGTACCACCATGGAAACCTTAATCCCAGATTTTTTAACCCATTGGGATTTGCTCTACCAGGTAATTGATGAAAAGCCAGAAGTGGTTTCACACAACATGGAAACCGTAAAAAGATTGTACAGAAAAGTGAGGCCTCAAGCCAAATATGAAAGGAGCTTAGAGCAAATAAAATTAACTAAGGAAAGAGGCAGAAGAACCAAAAGTGGCGTAATGCTCGGACTTGGCGAAACCGAAGCAGAAGTGCTAGAGGTGATGCAAGATTTAGTTGACCATAAATGCGATGTAATTACTCTTGGCCAATACTTACAACCTACTAAGATGCATTTAAATGTAGAAGAATTTGTTACACCCGAGCAGTTTGCCTACTACAAAGAAGCCGGCATGGCCATGGGTTTCAAATATGTTGAATCTGGCGCTTTGGTAAGGTCATCTTACCATGCGGAAAGGCATATATAATAAATAAAAAAAGCCAACTCATTTGAGTTGGCTTTTTTTATTTATTTATAAAACTTCTGTTTCATATTATCCAGAATGGGCGCCATTTGTTCGGCGTTTTTGTAACCGGATATTATTTCAATTCCTTTATCTTTTGGATACATGAAAATGGTGGTTGGGTAACCTGTTATACGGTAATTGCTAATTACACCAGCAAGCTGTTCTCCAGTATAAGATTTACCTTCAAAAGTATACATCACACCTTCTTGTTCTGGGTTAAATTTAATAGCCACAAAGTCTTTGTTAACCATGCTAGCAATATTGGGCTTTGCATAGGCATCTCTGTCCATACGTTTACACCAACCGCACCAGTCGGTATATACATCCACCAACATAATTTTTTTCTTCTTTTTAGCTAATTCGTAACCTTTGTTAAAATCTAGCCATTTTATTTCATCGGCCGATTTAAAAGAACTAGCAACAGTTGTTAAAAGAAGTAAGCCTAAAATTTTGATATTCATGTTTTTTTATTTGTTATAGTGTTATACGAAAGAAGCGTTTCAAAAAACTTTAAAACGCTCCTTTTGTCAAACCAACGGAAAATCTCCGACATTCTTATGTCAGTTTTTTTCTGCCATGTTAATTACTTTTTCCGAATTATATGCTCCGCTCATTAACTTTTCCCTGATTTCTTTAAAAGCTTTGATGGTTCTTTCAACCTGATCTAATTGATGCACTGCGGTTGGAATAAGCCTTAATAGAATCATTCCTTTAGGGATAACTGGGTATACAACTACTGAACAGAAAATATGGTAATTTTCTCTTAAATCATGTACTACCGAAGTTGATTCTGCTACCGTTCCATGCATAATTACAGGAGATACCGGAGAATTGGTTCGGCCCAAATCAAATCCTTCAGCTTTTAATCCGCTTTGCAAAGCACGTACAATTGTCCATAAGTTTTCTCTAAATTCAGGGTGATTGCGAATTAATTCTAAACGCTTCAATGCCCCAATAACGATTGGCATAGGAACAGATTTAGCATATATCTGTGAACGTAAATTGTAACGTAAAAACTTTACCACATTTTTATCTGCCGCAATAAAACCACCAATTAAGGCCATCGATTTGGCAAAGGTTCCAAAATAGATATCTATTCCATCTTGACAACCTTGCTCTTCACCTGTACCTGCACCTGTTTTACCCATGGTTCCAAAACCATGCGCATCATCTACAAATAACCTAAAGTTGTATTTGCCTTTTAATGCTACAATGTCTTTCAAATTACCTTGAGCTCCTGTCATTCCGAATACACCTTCGGTAATTACTAAAATGGCTCCACCAGATTCCTGGGTTAACCTGGTAGCTCTTTGCAATTGCTTTTCTAAGCTCTCCATGTCGTTGTGCTCAAACACAAAACGTTTTCCCATATGCAAACGCACACCGTCTACAATACAGGCATGACTTTCGGCATCATACACAATTACATCGTGTCTGTCTACCAAAGCGTCAATTGCACTCACCATTCCTTGGTATCCATAATTCAACAATACAGCATCTTCTTTAGATTCAAATGCCGCAAGCTCTCTGTCTAATTGCTCATGATAAACAGAATTTCCGCTCATCATTCTCGCTCCCATTGGATATCCTAAGCCAAACTGTGCAGTGGCTTCAGCATCTATTTTACGCACCTCTGGGTGGTTAGCCAATCCTAAATAATTATTTAAACTCCAATTCAGCATTTTCTGTCCACGAAAATTCATTTCTGGTCCAATATCTCCCTCAAGTTTCGGGAACATATAATATCCATAAGCATCATCGGCATACTGGCCTAATGGACCAGCTTTCTTGTTTAATTTTTCAAATAAATCCATGATAAATCGTTTTCTTATTATGACCGCAAAAGTAAAGAAATGAAATTAAAATTTTCTTATTGCTTTTAGTAGGTAATGCACATATTACAAATGCTTTAAAATCAAACGCTTGTGAGTAAAAAATTGCTTTTTTGCATAATATTGGCCTTAGCTACGGATTTGAGTTTTTATTCTATGACCTCTTATTTTGAATCTTTAAGCAGCATTTTGCTTGATCTTGCTGCTACTCTTAAGATGGCGCTTTCTGGAATATCAATAGGCTTTGTTTATTCAAAAATTAGCGATTAGCTCCTGTTTAATTTATACCTAAGTTGAAGTTTAACTTCAAATTTTTCATTGGATATTGGAATAAATTTTTCGTCGATTTTGATGGAAGAGAAATGACTTACTTTTAGGTGAAAATCGATTTGTTTAGTTAGCTTCATTGAGCCCAATAGGTAATAATAATACCCTTTATCCATGAGCATAATGCTGCTAAAAGAGTAGGGGAGGTCGCTTTCCTGCATATAAAGCCTAGCATCATAATTGCTCACATCAAAAAAGCTAATTCTTCCTCTGATATGCCAGTTTTTTTTAGGATGATAATTTATATCATGATATACCATGATGCCACTAGATTTACCATTTTTCAGCTTTTCATAATCAATCCATTCTATTCTAAAAGAATAGTTCCAGTAAGGGTGAAATAGATAGTTAACATGCAATCTAAATTGTTTTTTTCTATGCCTCTCAAGCACTATGGTAGGCAAATTTTCTTGGGAATAATTTTTTTCTGTTTCTTGAATTCTTATCCTAAACTCGGTATTAAAAGTTTTACTTGGAGCCCACTGGTAGGTAATTAAATAGTCGCAGGATTTGGATGGAATTATTTTTTGGTAGGCAGAACTTGCATTCTCAAAAATATCTGCATATAAGTTCCAAGTGTGACCTTTTTTAGGCTTATAAATAAACGCTAAATAACATCCTTTTTCGTTACCTAAATTGCTTTGTGCCGACCATCCATTGCCGAAGGAATTATAAAATCCAGCACCATAGTTTCTGTACAAAATTAAGCCATCTAATTTGCTGTGAAGAGGAACAATGGCCTTTAATTGAATGGCCCTTTGTTGAAAATTTTGCGTAGACAATTCAATATGTGTTTGTATGTTTTTATACAGGTAGTGTCCATAAATTCCCATATGTGAGTTCGTTCCTAAATTCATTAATGCATGTATGTTTTGGTTCGAACCGAAATATTCTTTTGCAATTTTTTCTTGTTTCTGAAATATATAACCTAGTCCCATTTTTGAGCTTTCATATTTTATATTCATTCCTATGTTTTCTTGAAAAATGGTTTTTCTTTTTGCAAGTTCTGTGCTTGTTCTATGATACCCACTGCTCAGTATGCTGCTAATCTGGTCAAACTCTCCCAAACTATCTGCTGTGAGTGTTGCACTTAAAGGAGATGCACTTAACCAAAATGAGCCAGAGATTTTATTTTTCTGAAGCGTTATTCCTAGTCCGCGCATATAGCCTGCTTCATTAAAGCTTCTGCTCGGTTTAAATCCACTTTGCAAATAGCTCGTTTGAAATACCAAGGCAGATTTGCCATTGAAAAGGGAAGTTCCAACGTTTAGTCCGCTTCCAAAATTTGCATGAAAATCGCCAAGTGCCAAGGTTTTTAATAGGCCATTTCCCCTGTAAAACAGATGAAAAGTTTGAAAATCGCCATAGTTTCCCCAACGTTCACCTGGGTCCTTTTCTAAGCCAATGCCCATGTACAATTTTGTTTTATAAGCAAACCTGTATCTTAAAGAAAAATGGTCGGGTGAGCCCACAAAAGGGTCTTTTTTAATAGGCTCTCCTTCACCTAAAAACTCGCGTGCTTCCTGTATTAAAATCTCATTTTGGCCATTCTTCAACCATTTAATGGGAGATTCATAATCTCCGCTAAGTCTATCCTCTACACTCACAAATTTTGCCAACATTTTTGCAGTGGGTACATCCAATTCTTTTACAGCCATCAACTCATATATGCTCAAAAAAGGGCCATATTTTTCCCTATGTCTTAAGATACCTATGACCTGATTTTGGCTCAGAAAAAATAATTTATTTAAATCATTGGCATTCATTTTATTCAGTGAAATTGGGCTTTTTAACCAATCCTTTAAATCGAGTTCCAAATCTGTTTGGTCTGAACCAATCAATTGGTTTTCTTGGATTCTTGCCATTGCCTCTTCAAGCCATTTTTCGGTTTCATTTTGAGCAAAAAGAGTAAAGGGAAGGATAAGCAAAAAAAAGACTTTAATTAGTTTCATGTCAACCTTTTTTTAAATGCCACCTAAACTCAAAATTTGGAGAAAGTCCTAGTAATTGACTCTGCTGAAAACCCAAGCCCAATGAATATTTTGAGCCGCTATACATCATTCCAAATGAGAATAATTGTGGACTAATATTCCAGCCTCCTAATAGCTCAAATGTTGAGTTGATTCTATACCTTGTTCCAAACTTTAAAACCTTTTTTTGATTCGCTGTTTTTTCAATTTCAATTAAGCCATCAAGGTTCTCTAATAATTTGTAAGATGCTCCAATTTGTATGATTCGTGGAATTTCCTCCCTTCCATCCGTTTTATATCGAGCGCCCGTTAAATTAGCTATATGACTCGCAATGGTCCATTTGCTGTTTAACTTAAAAATCATCCCAACAGAGCCCATCACATTGCTCAGTTTTTTCTGCTGGTATTGGCTACTTACCAAATAATGCAAGCCCACCCCAATGGAAAGTTTTTCACCTAAGTTTTTTGAACTTGCCAACGACAATTGTTGTTGCCTAAAATAGGGATTCCCCAATTGCACAAAAGAGGCCTCCAAAGGCACGTTTTTCAGGTTGGTCTGAACCGATACGCCAGCTGCTGTAAGTTCTTTTTGCAAATAGGGAAGCTCCTGACAAATGGAAATTCCAGGTCGTTGTTCCTGTTGTAACAAACTTGGATTATGGATAGCAGAAAAGTTGTTCTTTAACAAAATTCCAATATTGCCGCAACTTAAAGTTTGGGTACCAAATGGCTTTCCAGGAATTTGGCTAAAGCCATTTGTTGCGCACAGTATGAGGTAGATAAGTATCTTAAATGGGGTTTTCATAGCTAAAATTTGACTTCAATTTCAGTTTTAATTTATACAAGTCAATACCCAATTGTGGGTAAGAATTAAAATTACTTGTTGAAAATTCCTCGCAATCCCTATTTTTGCCCTCTTCAAAAGATTATACAACATATAGGAAAAAACTATGACTGAACTGATTTACCTTGTTCCTGCCCTTGGGGTAGTAGGCCTAATTGTAATGGCCATTAAAAGTGCTTGGGTAACCAAGCAAGATGCTGGAGATGCAAAAATGCAAGAGCTAGCAGGCTATATAGCAGATGGTGCAATGGCCTTTTTAAAAGCAGAATGGAAAGTATTAGGAATTTTTGTAGCTTTTGCTGCTGCCTTGCTTGCTTATTCTGGAACCATTCATGAAGTTAATGGCAAACCAATTCATTCGAGCTGGATTATCTCTATCTCTTTTATTATTGGAGCAGTATTTTCTGCAACTGCTGGTTATATTGGTATGAAGGTTGCAACCAAAGCCAACGTAAGAACTACACAAGCTGCTAGAACTAGCTTAAAACAAGCTTTAAAAGTTTCTTTTACAGGTGGTACTGTAATGGGACTTGGTGTTGCTGGTTTAGCTGTTTTAGGATTAGGTGGATTATTTATCGCCTTCCTTACCATTTTCGCTGATCTTGGTGAAAACACCGTTATTACTTCTATTGAGGTATTGACTGGTTTCTCATTGGGTGCAGAATCTATCGCATTATTTGCCCGTGTGGGTGGTGGTATTTATACCAAAGCTGCAGACGTTGGAGCAGATTTAGTGGGTAAAGTTGAAGCTGGTATTCCAGAAGATGATGTGCGTAATCCTGCAACCATTGCCGATAACGTAGGTGATAACGTAGGTGACGTAGCTGGTATGGGTGCCGATTTATTTGGTTCATACGTGGCAACTATTCTTGCAACCATGGTATTGGGTCAGGAAATAAAAGTAACTGATAATTTTGGTGGATTGTCGCCTATCCTATTACCAATGGTAATTTGCGGTTTAGGAATTATATTTTCAATCGTTGGAACTTGGTTTGTAACCATTAAGGATGATAAATCAAATGTTCAAAATGCATTAAACTTAGGTAACTGGTCGTCTATGTTGTTAACGGTTGTTGCTTCTTATTTTATAGTTGACATGATGTTGCCAGAGACATTGAATTTACGTGGATATGAGTTCTCTAAATTAAATGTTTTTTATGCAATCATTGTAGGTACTGTTGTAGGTGCCATCATGAGTATCGTAACTGAGTATTATACTGCAATGGGTAAAGCGCCAGTTTTATCTATTATTCAACAGTCGTCTACCGGACATGCTACAAACATTATCGGTGGTTTATCGGTAGGTATGAAATCTACTGTTATTCCAATTTTAACTTTGGCAGGTGGTATCATGGCCTCTTATTATTTTGCAGGTTTATATGGTGTGGCTATTGCTGCTGCAGGTATGATGGCAACTACTGCTATGCAATTAGCTATTGATGCATTTGGACCAATTGCAGATAATGCAGGTGGTATTGCAGAAATGAGTCAATTACCTCCTGAAGTACGTGAGCGTACAGATAATTTGGATGCGGTAGGTAATACTACAGCTGCAACTGGTAAAGGTTTTGCCATCGCTTCTGCAGCATTAACCTCATTGGCTTTATTCGCTGCATTTGTGGGTATTGCTGGTATTGATGCCATTGATATTTATAAAGCAAATGTATTGGCAGGTTTATTTGTTGGTGGTATGATTCCTTTTATTTTCTCTGCATTATGTATCCAAGCAGTTGGTAAAGCTGCCATGGACATGGTACAAGAAGTTCGTCGTCAGTTCCGCGAAATTCCAGGTATTATGGAATATAAAGCAAAACCTGAGTACGAAAAATGTGTAGCTATTTCTACAAAAGCTTCTATTCGTGAAATGATGTTGCCAGGTGCTATCGCTTTAATTACTCCTGTAATTGTTGGTTTTATTTTTGGACCAGAAGTATTAGGTGGATTATTAGCAGGTGTTACTGTATCTGGTGTATTAATGGGTATCTTCCAATCAAACGCAGGTGGTGCTTGGGATAATGCTAAAAAATCTTTCGAAAAAGGTGTGATGATCAATGGCGAAATGTTCTACAAGAAATCTGAGCCACATAAAGCTTCTGTAACAGGTGATACCGTTGGTGATCCTTTTAAAGATACTTCTGGACCATCTATGAATATTTTGATTAAATTAATGTCGATTGTTTCATTGGTAATAGCTCCATACATTGCTGTAGAAGGTGGTATGAAGGCAGATCAAATGAAAGGTATGCATAACATGGAACAATGTGCTCAAATGAGCAGTATGGGTTGTGGAATGGATATGGGTGCATGTGATATGAGCCTTTGCAAAACAATGACCAAAGAAGAGTGTGCCGCGCATTGCGATAGCATGGGTTGTAGTGCAGAAGATAAAGCTGCTTGTTTAAGCATGTATGGTGAAGATGGAAAATTTGATGAAGCTAAATGCAAAGAAATGTGCAAAACTAAGGCACATGGAACCTGCATTGAGGGTTGCACCAAAGGTTGCAAAACAGCTGAAGAGTGCACTGCAAGTTGCGGCGAATCTTGTGTGAAATCACATGGAGCTGCAACCGAAAAAGGAGCATGCTGCAAAGAAGGTGAATCTAAAGAAGAGTGTAAGCACTAAGCTTAAGAAAATAACATAAAAAAAGCCGCTTTAAGCGGCTTTTTTTATGTTATTACTCTAGGTCGTATTGTTTAATTTTTCTATACAAGGTGCGTTCAGAAATGCCTAATTCTTGTGCGGCTTTTTTCCTCTTCCCATGGTGCTTCTTTAATGATTTTCTTATCAATTCTATTTCCTTGTCCTCCAGACTTAATGATTCTGGTTCTTGATTGGTTTCTGTGATGTCTATAATCTGCGGATTGTTTGTTACTGGAACTGGTGAATTATGGTGATTAACAAAAGCACTATGGTCTTGTTTTGGCTTTTCTTCGTGTACAAAATTATGACTAAAATTGGCTGTGTTTTCCACAGGGAAATTTCCTTGATTTCCTTGCATCATATCAAATACAATAGATTTTAAATCGCTCAAATCTTTTCTTAAATCATACAATACCTTATAGAAAATATCTCTTTCGCTAAATTGTTGCTCTTGCGGATGAGAGCCTATAAGCATTGGTAAACCTGGCTTTTCTGCAGGTAACACCCTTTGAAGTTCACTTCCATTCACAATTTTATCTTCATCCAGAACAGAAAGTTGTTCGGCAATATTTTTTAACTGACGAATATTGCCAGGCCAACTATAATTCTGAAGTAAATTTAAGGCATCTCCTTCCAACATAACAGGTTTTGAACGGTACTTTTCAGCAAAATCTGCACTAAACTTCCTAAACAACAGGTTGATGTCTTCTTTGCGCTCTCTTAATGGCGGAACCTTAATGGGAACAGTTGATAAGCGGTAGTATAAATCTTCCCTAAACTTACCTTTATAGCTCAATTCCATCAGGTCTTTATTGGTGGCTGCAACAATTCTCACATCCGTTTTTTGAACCTTGCTTGAACCCACTTTTATAAATTCTCCACTTTCTAGTATTCTTAAAAGTCGGGCTTGTGTTTCTAAAGGAAGTTCTCCTATTTCATCTAAAAAGATAGTTCCACCGCTTACCGTTTCAAAATATCCTTTACGGGTATCGTGAGCTCCTGTAAACGAACCTTTCTCGTGCCCAAACAATTCACTGTCTATGGTGCCTTCTGGAATTGCTCCGCAATTTACGGCTATAAATGGACCGTGTTTTCTATTGCTTAGGGCATGTATGATTTTAGAAAATGCTTCTTTACCTACGCCACTTTCTCCATTGATAAGTACAGTAATATCGGTTGCTGCAACCTTTACAGCGGTCTCTAAAGCAATATTCAATAGGGGAGAGTTTCCTATAATTTCGAAGCGTTGTTTTATGTCTTGTTGATTCATTTTAGTATGTCTCTTTGTTATATATAATGGGTAAGCCAATGAGTCCGTTTCTTATTTCGTACCTCACGCCATTAAAAATGGTTATTGGGTTATTGGGTTTTATTTTAAATTCATGAAATGTTCTTGCATTTGGGTAATCAACTAGAAATTCATCACTAAAAACAAAAGTGTAAGAATGACTCACTGTTTGATTGCTGTAATGTTTGTCTTGATAAAATGTAGCGATTTTATGCTCACTTATTTTGCTTGAAAATGGATAGGTATAGAGTTGATTGATAAAAAGAAAGGAGGTGACTAAACAAGGCCCAAAGCCCGCTATTCCAGTGGCTAGCAAGAGTAGTTTGTTTTTAAATAAACCCAAACCTTTAAAATAACTGTATGGCAATAACCCTAAAATAATTCCAACAATAACAATCACCATCACAATTAATTTTGTTTGTATTAATAGCTCGTCTGTAATAAAATAAAGTGCCATTGGACATACGGTTAAACCAAAAAATGGGATATTATAAACCCAATGCCAGTTTTTATATTTAAAATTGATAGGAATGAAGTTTGGAAGGTCTTTTAACACATTGCGTTTGCTCAATCTGTTTTTGTCGTACTGGTAATTCTCTGCCAAATTTGTGGTATCCTGGTTTAACAACAAACAAAGGTGGGCAAAGGTAGTTGGGAGTTCCTTTTTAAGTCCATCTGGTTTTTCAAAAAACAGCTCAGTACACCTTGAAAAAACTTCAGTAACATCGTCTTGATTTTCTCCAATATGTTGGATGGTTTTACCATCTGCTTTTGCCGCACATTCTCTTTTAACAATTTCAAACCATGTGTCCAAATAACTCCCGAATTTTAGGTCGTATTTCTTGCCGTTTAGCACTGTTCTCACCAAGGCTTGGGCGTATTGTGCCAAGCTTACATTGTGTCCATCCCTGGCATGTAAATGATCTATGGCAAAATCCTTCCACGACAAGGCTATAATTTTTGTTTGGTAGGTGGAGCCAGATACGGGTTGGTCTGCAGATTTTATAAAAAAAGCCTCTGGATATAAGTAAATATATTCGTAGCCATACAGCCAAAATTCTTTTAATCCAAAGGTGAGTTGAACCAAGTTAGAAACCACTAGTATTTCTATTTCTTCATTTACTTCGAGACCTTCTTTTCCAATGATTTCAACATTGGTATAGATAGATTGAACCCTGTCAATAAATCGCTTTTTGCCTTCTAAATCTAGGTTCCTATAGTACAAATGATATTTGTCTAAAAAGGAATCCCAAGTTTCAAAAAACAAACTTGATTTCATGTTTGGGTATTTTATGGATGGGGTATTACTTCTATTACTTTTCCAAGTAAACTTGTTTGGGTTACTCTATCTATCAACACCTTTACATATTGCCCTTTTTGATAGTTTTCTTTTGGAAAAATAACCACCGTATTTTGGTCGCTTCTTCCCCTCATTTCTTCTGCAGATTTTTTAGACAATCCTTCAATAAGAACGGTATGTATTTTCCCGATTTCTGCTTGGTTCAACGCTAAACTGTTTTTATGTTGAATGGCCATTATTTCTTGCAGCCTTCTTAGCTTGGTTTCTGCTGGAATATCATCTTTATAGCGTCTGGCTGCCAATGTTCCATCTCTTTCACTATATTGATACATATAGGCAAAATTAAACATGCTCGATTCAAACATTTCGAGTGTCTCTTGATGTTCCAATTCTGTTTCTGTACAAAAACCTGTAATTACATCGGTAGAAATTCCGCAACCCGGAATCAATTCTCTGATTTTATTTAGCCTCTTTTTATACCAATCTCTATCGTAGGTCCTGTTCATAATTTCCAATATGCGTGAGCTTCCCGACTGCAATGGAAAGTGAATATAATTGCAAATATTGGGGTACTTGGTAATCGTAATTAATACCTCATCGGTAATGTCTTTTGGATGCGAGCTACAAAAGCGAATACGCAATTCCGGACCAATTTGCGCTACTTTTTCTAGCAATTCTGCAAAGCTACAGACGATATCACCGGCCTCATTGATTTCTTTGTACGAATCCACATTTTGACCCAAAAGTGTTACTTCTTTGTATCCAGATAAATAAAGCTCTCTGGCCTCATTTACAATAGAGGCTGAATCTCTGCTTCGTTCTCTGCCACGCGTAAAAGGAACCACACAAAACGAACACATATTGTCGCATCCTCTCATGATGCTAATAAAGGCAGTAACACCGTTAGAGCTTAATCTTACTGGCGTAATTTCTGCATAAGTTTCTTCTCGCGATAATAAAACATTAACAGCTTTATGGCCTTCTTCAACTTGCGTAATTAATTGTGGAATGTCCCTATAGGCATCTGGTCCAACAACAATGTCAATAATTTGCTCTTTTTCTAACAATTGGGTTTTAAGACGTTCTGCCATACAACCCAATACGCCCACTATCATACCTGGGTTTGTTTTTTTCTGATGTTTTATCTCCCTAAGTCGACCCCAAACATGTGCTTCTGCATTGTCTCTCACAGAGCAAGTATTAACAAACACTACATCTGCTTCTTTTATATTCTGGGTGGTCTTAAATCCCTTATCTGCCATAATTGAAGCAACCACTTCACTGTCGGCTAAATTCATAGCGCAACCATAGGTCTCTATATATAAATTTCTCGTTGCCGTTTCTGGCGCATTATCAGCAATAACTCCTCTCATGAATCAAATTTTTTAGGTTCGCAAATATAAGGGTTTTTCTGACAGAGTGGCAGATTTTTAAATCAAATCCAGTTTTTTGGATTTCATTTTTTTACGGCGCCAGGCTTCAAATAGCTGGATATGATGCACTATTTTGTTGCAATTATTTTTATACATGAGTTGGGTCAGAACTATTTAATTTCTTTTTGTTGATATTGCAGAACATTTAAGAGCAGAAAAATGAAAGTTTTAATTACTGGAAGCAATGGCCTATTGGGTCAGAAATTAATAGAGCATTACAAAGCACAATCTGTCCATCAACTGGTGGCAACTGCAAGGGGAGAGGATCGTTTTGCTCATAAGGGCGGTTATGTTTATGAAAGTTTAGATATAACAAATGAAGCTGAAGTGAAAAGGGTTTTGGCATTGCACAAACCTGATGCAGTAATAAATACAGCAGCCATGACCAATGTGGATGCCTGCGAAACAGAACGTGAGGCTTGTGATGATTTAAATGTAAATGCCGTGAAATATTTGGTTCAGGCATGCAATGAAATTGGTGCTCATTTGGTGCATGTTTCAACCGATTTTATATTTGATGGTACCCATGGTCCAATAGATGAAAATGAAAAACCAGCTCCTTTAAGTTATTATGGTCATTCCAAATTATTGGCCGAGGAACAAGTGATGAATTTTTCCAAAAGTTGGTCCATTGCCAGAACTGTTTTGGTGTTTGGAATTGTGAGTGATATGAGCAGAAGTAATATTGTGCTTTGGGCAAAAGGAGCCTTAGAAATTGGAAAGCAAATTAATGTAGTTTCTGATCAATTTAGAACGCCCACTTTAGCAGAAGATTTGGCCAATGGATGTGCGCTTATTGCAGAGAAAAAAGCAAGTGGAATTTATAATATTTCGGGAAGAGATTTTATGAGTGTTTTTGATTTGGTTTACCGCGTTGCTGATTTTTGGAAGCTGGATAAATCCTTGTTAAAAATTTCTACCAGTGAGGGCATTAAGCAACCCGCTAAACGTCCGCCAATCACAGGTTTTAGAATAGATAAAGCAGTTCGAGAATTAGGTTATAACCCAAGAAGTTTTGAAGAAGGTTTGGCCTTGTTGAACGAACAATTAAGTAAATAAAATGAATATAGTTTTGTTAGAAGCAGCAGAGCCTGCCGGTTTTATGTTTTGGTTTTTAACCGAGTTATTTTTTGCCGGTGTGGTGGTATTTCTTCTGTATTATTTTATCGTAAAAAACCCCAAGATAAATAAGAGCAGAGATCAACATGAAGAAAAGGATTAACCTATTTATATCAACCTATTTTTATTTCAATAAACAAGAAAGAAGAGGTGTAATCACCTTGCTATTTTTGCTTGTCGTTTTTCAATTGGCCAATTACGCCTTCCCCATCATTTACCAGAGCCAAATTCGGTCTGAACCAAAGCCCGAAATGGTTTTATGGGCTTTGGCGGAAGAGGATGATTTGTACAAAAAAACCTACTCTTATGCTGCTGCAAATTCCTACCCAAGTAGGAAGCCTTTTATAGAAAAGAATAAGTTCAATCCATGGAAAAGTGATTCAAGTAACTATCCTAAAAAAAACAAACCTAAATACCCTGTTGAGCTTAATTTGGCCGACAGTGAAACCTTGGTTCAATTGCCTAAGATAGGTCCGGTTTTGGCGGGAAGAATGGTACAATACCGAAACAAGTTGAGGGGCTTTCACTCCCTTAATCAGTTAATGGAAATTTGGGGATTTAAAGAAGACTTTCTCTATGATTTGGATGGTAAGATTACTTTGGATCCGTCATTGGTTCAGCCATACCCTTTAAATTTAGTTAATTACGATGAATTAAAGATTCATCCTTATTTTAAATTTACGCTGAGCAGGGCTTTGGTAAACTACCGAATGCAGCATGGAAATTACCAAAGTATTGAAGGAATAAGGCAAGTGAAATTGGTAAACGACAGCATTTATGGGTTAATCTCTCCTTATTTAAGAATAGATTAGTTGCCTCAAAGAATCTAATTATCTTAATATTTTGGTATGGAACTAAAGAATAAATCAACTATAATTGCCAAAATAACCATCACATTCTATGTTTAATATTGAAGCTACAGAAAACCAAATCATGATTGCACAAATGGTGCGTGATTTTGCAGAAAAAAATATTCGTCCAAATATTATGGAGTGGGATGAGAGTCAATATTTCCCTATAGATACATTTAAAGCCATGGGTGAACTAGGCTTATTAGGTGTGTTAGTTCCACATGAATATGGTGGTTCTGGCTTTGGTTATTTTGAATATGTTACTGCCATTGTGGAGTTATCTAAAGTTTGCGGCTCTGTTGGATTAAGCATGGCGGCGCACAATAGTTTGTGTACCGGACATATCATGTATTTTGGGAATGAGGAGCAAAAGAAAAAGTGGTTGCCAAGGTTAGCCTCTGGTGAATCTATTGGAGCTTGGGGATTAACAGAAGCCAATACGGGTAGTGATGCCATGAGAATGCAGTGTGTTGCCAAGCAAGATGGAGATCATTGGGTACTAAATGGAACAAAGAATTGGATTACCCATGGTATTACAGGTGAAATAGTGGTTGTTTTAGCTCGTACAGGTGAATTATTGGATAGCAATGGTATTACCGCATTTGTGGTAGAACGCGGAACTCCTGGATTTAGAGGAGGTAAAAAAGAGAATAAATTAGGCATGCGTGCTAGCGAAACTGCAGAACTTATTTTTGAAGATTGCAGAATTCCGAAAGAGAATGTTTTAGGAAATATTGGTGATGGATTTAAGCAAGCCATGAAGGTATTAGATGGAGGTAGAATTTCTATTGCTGCTTTATCTTTGGGAATTGCAAAAGGTGCTTACGAGGCAGCATTAAAATACTCCAAAGAACGTCAACAATTTGGTCAGCCAATCTGCAATTTTCAAGGAATATCCTTTAAACTAGCCGATATGGCAACACGTATAGAGGCCGCTGAGTTGTTGATTATGCAAGCTGCTGATAGAAAAAACAAACACATGAGTGTTAATAAGGAAGGGGCCATGGCCAAGTATTATGCCAGTGAGGTTGCAGTTTTTGCATCCAATGAAGCTGTTCAAATATTTGGTGGTTATGGGTATACCAAGGATTTTCCAGTGGAAAAGTTCTACCGTGATTCTAAATTATGCACCATAGGAGAAGGAACAAGCGAGATTCAAAAGCTTGTTATATCGCGTGCAGTTCTCAAATAATTTAGTTATTGGCTAGTGCATTAAAACATGTGTTGGCTTTGCAAATAGAAAACATGCTTAGGCATGTTAAAAATGTGATGTATGAAGCCAAGACTTAGGGTATGCCATTTTTCTTCAGTTCACCATGTATGGGATACCCGTGTTTTTTATCGGGAATGCGTATCCTTGGCTAAGGAATTTGATGTAACCTTAATTGCGATAGGTGAGGAGGGTTGTTTCAATAAAAATGGCGTCAAAGTCATTTCTGTGCCTAAACCAGCCAGCTTTTTGCTGCGATTTTTCTATACCATCTTTAAGGTGTTTATTTTTGCTGTTAAGCAAGATGCACAAATTTACCATATTCATGATGCCGAGATGGTGCCATTTGGCATTGTTTTAAGCCTATTGGGGAAGCCTGTTATTTACGATATCCATGAAAATACGCACGATGATATTTTATTAAAGCCTTGGATCAGACCGAATATAAGAATGCTACTGGCCAAAGCTTATAATGGGTTATTGTGGCTTGGTTCCAAGTTTTTACATTATATAGTTGTGGTGGCCGATCCAAAGTTTTTGCCCAAATTTTTTGTAGAGGAAGAGAACGCTACCATCATTCAAAATTTTGCTAATCCTGACGATTTTTTGCCTTTTGTAGTAACAGATAGGGCCGCTTTAGAGGGGCATCATTTGTTTTATGTGGGCATGATTAGGGACATGTATTACGATGTTGATCCTGTTTTGAAAGCCTTGGTTTTGCTAAAAAAGAAAGGGTTTGTTTGTCATTTACATTTGGTAGGGTATGTGGGTGCTGGAAAGAAAATGGACTTAGAGAAATTGGATTTTTGGGAGGAAATTAAGGACCAAGTGACTTTTTACGGTTTTATGGAAACGCATTTGGCTTACGAAATTTCTAAGAAATGTAAGATTGGATTGTGCATTAAAAATCAGCCCAATTCAATGCTTGTTTCTCATGAAAGAAAGTTGTTTGAATATATGTGCATTGGATTACCATCAATTTTCTGTGATGCCAATATTTACAAGGACTTGAGCAATGATGGAGAGATTGGTTTAGCAGTGGATTTACAGAATTCTGAGGCCATTTCAGAGGCCCTATTTTTATTGTTGTCTGATAAGCTCAAACTAAATGAATTTTCATTCAACAATTTGAGTTTGGCACAGAATAAATTTAATTGGCAATTTGAAGAGGAAAAATTGCATCAGCTTTATTATCAAATTCTTCTCAAATAAATCAGGAGATAATTGTCTCATTTTAAGTTAGTAAATTCCGTTTTTGGGACGCACCCTCTTTCTTTTCCCAAATTGAAACCATTGGTGCGACATTGAAAACTGCTATTTAGATAAAAAAATAGCCAAATAGTGGAAAATTCTTGCTGTTTGTCATATAGTTTTAACCTTTTTTTTATAGTTATTTACTTTTATAGAGTATTAAACCGAAAAAGCTAACCCTTTACTCAAAAATAAATTGATTATGATGACAAATTTCCACCCTTTAATCAAGCATTTAAAACTCGCGTTTTTTAGTAGCTTAATGAAACACAGCAATTACCAGATGAAATGGATTCATCCATTGGTTTTTATTTTATTAATAATTATCGCACCTGCTAGATTGTTTGGGCAGAACAACGCATTGGATTATGTTTATACTAATCCAGGACCAGAGGTAGTTATTCCACATTCATCTGCATTTAATTTCGGAAGTTCAACTGATTTTACAATTGAATTTTGGATGAAACCTACTCAAAATGCTTGGACTGGAATTCTTGCAAAAGCAAATCCATCGGGTGGTATCGTTGGATATCAAATTTTTTATGCAAATGGAAAAGTAAGTGCAGAATTTGGTGATATTACACCTGGAAGTCATTTTAGTACAGGTGAAACAAGTGTAATGACTTTAGGAACTTGGTATCATGTTGCTATAGTTGTAGTAAGGTCTACTCAAACTTGTTATATTTATCTTGACGGAGTTTTACAAGCAGCATGTACTACAACTAATTCTGAGTTAGGCAATAGCATGGATAATACTAACGACATTGAAATAGGAAAGGTAAGGGGAACAAGTTATAACCATTATGGAGGTGCAATAGATGAATTGAGAATTTGGAATGTGGCTAGAACTCAACCGCAAATTTCATCGAATATGTCTGTGGAGCTAACTACACCTTATTCAGGAAATTTAATTTTATATCATAAATTCAATCAAGGAACCGCAGGAGGCACAAATACAGGTATTACTACTTCAAATGATGCAATTGGTTCTAATAATGGAACATTAAATAATTTCGCTTTAACAGGATCAACCTCAAATTGGGTTAGCGGTGCTCCAGTAACCCCTCCGGTTGCCTCCCCAACCATTTCAACTTCAGGTTCATTATCTGCGTTCACCGCTTGTTCAGGGATAGCTTCAACCCAGCAAAGTTTTTCAGTTAGTGGCACGGATTTAAGTGCAAATTTAGTTGTTACTGCTCCTACAGGTTTTGAGGTATCTACTTCTTCTGGCAGTGGTTATGGTTCATCTGTTTCATTAACACCAAGCAGCGGAACAGTAAGTTCAACTACTATATATGTTCGTTTAACCAATAGCGCTTCAGGAACCCCATCTGGCAATGTGGCTTGTACCTCAACAAGTGCAACTACACAAAATGTTTCAGCAAGTGGTACTGTAAATGTATTACCATCTGCTCCTTCTTTTGGAAGTAATTACTCAAGTAACTACGATGGCTCGTTGCATTTGCCAACAGTCACTGTTGGAGGTGGAGAATCAATTGTATGGTATGACGCCAATTTGGCTGGTTCAGTGACAACTGGAAGTAAAAATGTTGGTGGGCCTACAACTTTTTACGCTGCAGCTAAAATTGATGCTACAGGTTGTGAAAGTTCAAGCAGAACTTCTGGTGATGTTACCATTGCAACACGGTTACTAACAATCACTGCCAATCCAGAATCAAAAACATACGGAGACTTAGTAACAGGAGGAACAGGAAAAACAGCAATTGGATCAGTTGGCTTACAAAACAGTGAAACTATAGGAACAGTAACATTAACTTATTCAGATGGCGATGAGGCAACTGATGCAGTTGGAGCTTATACCATAACACCAAGTGCGGCAATAGGTGGAACTTTTACAGCTTCAAATTATAGCATTACTTATAATACTGGAACCTTAACAGTAGATAAGGCCAATTTGGAAATTACAGCAAATGCTGAGGGTAAAACTTACGGTGCAACAATTACAGGCGGAGCAGGAAAAACAGCCTTTGGATCAACAGGATTGTTGAATGGAAATACCTTGGCAAGTGTAACCTTAACCTATAGTGGTGGGGATGCAGCAGCAGAAAACGTAGGAACCTATAATATTACTCCAAGTTTGGAAATAGGAGCAAATGGATATTTGGCCAGCAACTATAATATTACTTATACAGCAGGAACCTTAACAGTAGGTAAAGCCAATTTAACTATCACAGCAAACGCTGAGGGCAAAACTTACGGTGCAACAATTACAGGCGGAGCAGGAAAAACAGCCTTTGGATCAACAGGATTGTTGAATGGAAATACCTTGGCAAGTGTAACCTTAACCTATAGTGGTGGAGATGCAGCAGCAGAAAACGTAGGAACCTATAATATCACCCCAAGTGCAGCAATAGGAGCAGATGGATATTTGGTTGGCAATTATAATATTACTTATACAGCAGGAACCTTAACAGTAGGTCAAGCCAATTTGACTATCACAGCAAACGCTGAAGGCAAAACCTATGGAGCAACAATTACAGGCGGTGCAGGTAAAACAGCATTTGGATCAACAGGATTGTTGAATGGAAATACCTTGGCTAGTGTAACCTTAACTTATAGTGATGGCGATGCCGCTACAGATAATGTAGGAACCTATAATATTACTCCAAGTTTGGAAATAGGAGCAAATGGATATTTAGCAAGCAACTATAATATTACTTATACAAATGGAACTTTAACTGTTAACCCAGCACCATTAACAATAACTGCAGATAATCAGGCAAAGTGCGAAAACTCTAATTTCACATTTGCTGGAACTGAGTTTAGTGTTAGTGGAATTTTAAATTCTGATGGGGTAAGTTCAGTTACTTTAACTAGTGGTGCATCGGGAACAAATGGTGTTCATAGTTTATCGACATATACTATTACTCCAAGTGCTGCTCTAGGAACTGGACTAACTAATTATACTATTACATACAATACTGGAAACTTTACAGTTTGGCAACTTCCAACAGCTTCAATTAGTGTTGTAGACAATACTAAATGTTTAACTGGAAATAGCTTCACTGTTTCAAGTACTTCAACTCAAGGTAGCGGTTCAAGCTTTAGTACTTATTTATGGTCGGCCACAGGCGCATCTCCTGTGTTAAGCGGTGCTTCACCTGCCGCATTTAGTTATGCAAGCGCTGGGTACAAAACAATCAATTTGACTGTAACAGATAATAATGGATGTTTAAATACCTCAAGTTACACCAATAATATTACAGTTTGGGACATGCCAGTTGTAGGTTTTACCATCAACGATGCTTCGCAATGTTTAGTAGGCAATAGCTTTATATTAACAGATACTTCTTATTCTATTGGTATTGGAGGTTCTATTATTTCTATGTTATGGTATGTGCCAACTCCTAGTGATGCCTTAGCTACGTTAGCAGGTACCTCTCCACAAACGGTTTCTTATTTAACACATGGCGATTATAGCGTTAATCTTACAGCTACCGATGATAATGGTTGTACCGTTGTTACAAATTATACCAATAATGTAAGGGTGTTTCAACATCCTACAGCTTCATATACCGTAACCGAAAATTCTGGTAACACTGCAAATGATATGAACATTTGTACGGGAGCCACTGTCAATTTTGTTGGAACAACTTCAACTTATGGCTTTGGTGCAACTAGCTTAACCTACCAATGGAAACGTGATGGTGCAAATGCAACCGGAACAGGAAATACTTCTGGTACTTATAGTCCTGCAGTATATGGTATAACCAATCCAGATGATTTTGCTTACCATTTAGTTGTTACTGATAATAACAATTGTGCAAGTGATGCTTTTGCATCACCAACAGTAACCAATATCCATGTTTATCCTTTCCCTATACCTAGCTTCACTACACCTGTAATTGGAACTCAAGGACAATATGGTGTTACTGCAAGCAATGGTAATGGTGGACAATTATTATGTCACAGCAAAGTGGTATTTGGAAATACCTCAACAATACCTTCAGGTTCTATAGTTGAGTATACTTGGGATTGGGGCGATGCTTCAACAGATGATGTTGTTACTACCGCTGATAATGTAAAACACGAATTCCCTGTAAACTATACCATGAATTGGTTCGATCCAGGATTTCCTAATACTAGATATACAATTACTTTATCTGCTAGGTCTGATGAAGGTTGTGTTACAACTACTAATGGAACAAAAGATATTAAAAATGGTCCAGATGCAGTTATCGGGTTAACAGATCCAACTACACAACCGTTGTTAACCAACTCATTCTTATTTAATAATTTGTCTCAAAATCGTCACCCATCATTTATAGATTCATCTGAATGGACATGGGGAGATGGTACTTCTACAAAACATACTACGTTTATTCCTAAGGTTTATGCTGCAACAGGTAATTATAGGGTGCATTTAGTAAACTATACAGGTACAGGTTGTACAGATACAGCTCATATTGATTTAACAGTTGGTACACCGGTAGTAGCATCATTTACCAATACGCCTAATACTTGTGGAAGTAAGGTTGTAGCATTTACCAGTACATCAACTGGAGCAACCAGCTATTCTTGGAATTTTGGTGATGGATCTCCTGCAGAAACTACTTCAGCACCTTCTCATACTTATGCTGCTGATGGAGCATATGTTGTAACTTTAACTATAAATGGAAGCGTTGCTTCAACACCACAAACAATCTATGTGGTTTCAGCACCAGTTGTAGGTACTATCGTAAATGGTGGACAAAGCACATGTGGTGGAGTATATAGCTTTAGTAATGTTTCAACTGGGGTAAATTTAACCTACGCTTGGACATTCTCGGGTGGTACAGGAACTGATACAACAGGAGAATCTGCTACTAGGTCTTATTCAGGTGTAGCTACAGAAACTGTTGATTTGGTTGTAAGTGCTGATGGAAGATGTCCGGTTAGCGCCACTCAATTAAGCTTTAGTTCTTTGGCAGCAACACCAACTCCAACAGCTGGAGTAAGTGTTGCAGCAGCTGCGGTTCCAAGTTTAACCTCTAAGTCAATCAACAATACTAGTACCAATGGTACTTTATATTATGTAAGTTTAGACAATGCAGCTTTTGTTGTTAAGTCAACTTTTCCTTACGATATCACTGGCTTGTCTGATGGAACTCACAATGTTAGATTAGTTGCTAGTAACTTGGCTGGTACATGTAAAGATACAGCTTCTGCTGATTTTACAATTAATTCAACGCCTTGCGGTGCTACTGCGAACTTTAGTATAAGTCCTGCATCATCACAAGCTTTGGCAACCAACAAATTTGATTTCTTTAACTTAACTGCAGTAAGTGGTTTTGGTTGGATATCTGCAAATAGCTGGGATTTTGGTGATGGTACAACTTCAACCAATACCCATATCTACCAAAAAACATACGCTGCTGCTGGTACATACACTGTAACATTGGTTGCTACATTGAGTCCTGGTGCTTGCACCACTACCATTTCACAATCAGTAACTGTTACTGCTCCTTCAACAGCTAACTTTAGTTATGTTCCAAATACATGCGGAAGCAAGAATGTAGCCTTCACAAATACCTCAACAGGTGGTACAAGTTATTCTTGGAACTTTGGTGATGCTTCTCCAGCATCTACTTCAGAAAATCCAACACATACATATGCTGCTGATGGATCTTATACTGTTATATTAACCATTAATGGTTCTATGGCATCAACTCCTCAAACGGTTAATGTTGTTTCTTCACCAGTGGTTGGACCAATTGTGAACGCTGGTCCTAGCACTTGCGGCAATGTATATACCTTTAGCAATACTTCAACTGGAGTAAATTTAACTTACGACTGGGGATTCTCTGGTGGTGCAGGTTCTGATACCTCTAGCGCTTCGGTTACAAGAACCTATACTGGTGCTGCAACTGAAACTGTTGATTTAATTGTAAGTGCAGATGGAAGATGTTCTGTGAATGCTACTCAAGTTAGTTTCACTTCTGTAGCTGGTGTATCTAGTCCTACGGCAGGTGTTTCAATTGGAGCCGCTTCATTACCAACATCAACTTCTAAGTCAATCAACAATACAAGTTCATTCGCTAACTTATATTATGTTAGTTTAGATGGAGCGGCATTTGTTGCTAAAACAGTATTCCCTTATGATATTACTGGATTAAGTGATGGTTCGCATACCGTTAGATTAGTTGCGAGTGATTTAACAGGTACATGTAAAGATACTGCCACTGCAACTTTCTCAATTTCTAGCACACCTTGTACTGCAGTTGCTGGATTTAACATTACTCCTTCTAGTTCACAACCTTTATCTACAAATAGATTTGATTTCTTCAACACAACTGTTCATAACGGGTTTGGTTGGGTTACTGATTACAGTTGGGATTTTGGAGATGGAACTACTGATGATGTAAATACTTTTGTTTACGGAAAAACCTATGCAAGTGCAGGTACTTTTTTAGTTACTTTAACTGCAGTTTCAAGTACTGGTTGTACTAGTACTTCATCACAAAATGTGACAGTAACACCAAGTGCAACCGCTAACTTTAACTATGTAGCTAACACTTGCGGAAGCAGAACAGTTGCCTTTACCAGTACTTCTGTTGCAGCTACTACCTATTCTTGGAACTTTGGAGATGGAACTCCTGCAACAACTTCTTCTACTGCTTCTCATACTTATGCAGCTGATGGAAATTATGTGGTAATACTTACTATTAATGGTACAGTTGCTTCTTCACCTCAAACAGTTGCGGTTGCTACTACACCTGTAGCAGGTACAATCGGATCTGTTTTGAGTACCTGTGGAAATACCTATACCTATAGTGTAACTGGTGCAACTGGAACTAACTTAACTTATGCATGGTCGTTTACCAATTTGAATGGTACTGGTGCTAGCACAGGTAGTTCAGTTACAAGAAGGTATTCAACTGGTGGATCTGAAGTAGTTTCATTGGTTGTTACCGCCGATGCAAGATGTAGCACAAGTGCAACACCATTGCCGTTAACTACGCTTACAGAATCAACTTTGGTTGATGCTGCATTGTCTGTTACTGCTACTGATGCTTGTACTGGAACTAGAACAGTTAACAATACAGGTAGCGTTGGTGCAACAAGTTATGAGGTGAGTGTTGATGGTGGAGCATACGCTGTTAAAACAAGCTTCCCTTATGATGTTACTGGTTTAAGTGCCGGAAGCCATACGATAAGTTTAAAAGCAATTAATGGTGCATGTGAAGACATTGCAACTTCTACATTTGAAGTAGGTAGCGTAACTGCAGCATTTACTGCTAGTCCTAGCACTTGTGGTCCTACCGTTAGTTTCACCAATACTACAACAAGTACCTACGGAACTCCAACTTATGCTTGGAACTTCAATTCTGAAGGAACTTCAACTTCTACATCACCTAGTTATACATTTGCTTCAGGTGGAACTAAAACAGTTGCTCTTACAGCTACATTGCCTAATGGTTGTGTAAATGTATCAACCAATGCTAGTATATCTGCTGTTACTGGTTCAGGTGGCCCTGTAGCTTCATTTAATTCATTGATGGTTGTTTCTGGTTCATGTAATACAGGTGTTCAATTCACCAGTACTTCAACTAATGCAACTAGCTATGTTTGGTCTTATGGAGATGGAACAGTTTCTGTACCTTCTACCACTACTGGAATATTCCATGCATATGCTGCAACTGGAACCTATTCAGTAACTTTAACTGCTTATGGTGCTTGTAGTCAAACTTCAACTGCCACCGCAAATGTGGTTGTTACAGCAACAGGAAATCCTGTTCCAGAGGTTAGCTTCTCTACAGATAATGCCACTCAGTGTATCACAGGTAACAGGTATGATTTCTTTAACCGCACCCAATTAAATGGATGGGGTTGGGTTCCTACTTACAGTTGGGATTTTGGAGATGGAACTACAGACAATGTAAATTCATTTGTTTATGGTAAAACCTATGCTGCAGCAGGTACTTATACTGTTACTTTAACTGGAACAAGTAATGCAGGTTGTGTAAATACAAGCTCTATGACTGTTGTTGTATTAGCGCCAGGCTCATGTACTCCTGGTAAAATCAACGGTGGCATAAATGGTAAATACAATGATGGTGGTATTTTAGATCAAATGAGTGGTAAAGCAACACCAACTGGCTTAGTGAAAAATAATGATATCAGCGATGATGTATTGTTATATCCTAATCCAAACAATGGTGATTTTACTCTTGGTTTAAAAGACATTCAAAGCAAAGAAGTAAGCATTTCTATTGTTGACATGTTAGGAAGAGAAGTTTATTTGAATAAGTTTGTTTTAAATGGCAGCAAGGTGGTAGATTTAGCAGATATGAATCTTGCCCCTGGAACTTACAGCTTAATCTTAAATGGCTCGGATGAAACAGTTGCAAGAAAATCTTTTGCAGTTGTTAAATAGAGTTTCCTTATAATTTTTATAAACGCCCTTCCATCAAAAATGGAAGGGCGTTTTTTTATACCTAAAAATTGACTTGATTCGCAGGATGGAACCAACCCTCGTTGTAATTAATGGTCCAACCGCTGTTGGTAAAACGGATCTGTCTATTCAAATGGCACTTGCCCTTGGGACAGAGATAATTTCGACCGACTCACGACAATTCTATCGGGAGATGAGCATTGGTACTGCCAAGCCAAGTGCGCATGAATTAGCTCAAGTTACCCATCATTTTATCAATAATAGGTCGGTAGCAGATTACTACTCCGCTGGTGATTTTGAAAAAGAAGCATTAGCAAAAATCTCCGAACTTTTTAAGGCGGGTAAATCCCATGTTATTGCCATTGGGGGATCCGGATTATACATTAAAGCCCTATGTGAAGGTTTAGACGATGTTCCAGAAGCAGATTTGCAGCTTCGCAATGAGTTGATAGAAAAGTATAAAACAGATGGCTTAAATTGGCTTCAGGCAGAATTACAAAAACTCCATTCAGAAAGGTTTTTGGAAATTGACCAGAACAACCCACAAAGATTAATGCGTGCCATTGAAATTGCTAGACAAGGTGGTGTAAAAAAGAAGGACGCAAAGGTTCGCCCCTTTAAAATTGTTAAAGTTGGACTTACCCGAGATCGGGAGGAGCTTTATAGTCGAATAAATGCCCGCGTGGATATCATGATGACGGATGGACTTTTGGAGGAAGTAAGATCTTTAATACCTTATCATGACTTAGTTGCTTTACAAACAGTGGGCTATAGTGAGTTATTCTCCCATTTTAAAAATGAAATTAGCTTAGATAGAGCCATTGAACTTATTAAGCAACATTCGCGAAACTATGCTAAAAAACAAATGACTTGGTTGAGAAAGGATTTGGAAATAAATTGGTTTCGTCCAGATAATCAGAAGGATATTTTAGATTTAGTACTTAAAAGGCAATAGAGAATAAAATTCAAGAAAAAGTTACCTTTGCACCAGAATTAAAGTATATGGATTTTTTGAATTTGTTTTTCGAACCCGCAACCTGGCTCTCTCTCATAACCTTAACCATTATGGAGATTGTTTTAGGGATAGATAATGTAATTTTTATTTCATTAGTTACTTCTAGGTTGCCGCACTCAGAACAAAATAAAGCCCGAAAATTAGGTTTGTTTTTTGCACTCTTCATCAGAATTGTTTTATTAGGGTTTATCAGCTACATCGTACATCAATTAAAAGATCCCGTGTTTTACATCTTAGACCATGGTGTGAGTTGGCGCGATATCATTTTACTTTCTGGGGGATTATTTTTATTGTACAAAAGTACCCTAGAAATATTTGAGCTATTAGAAGATGGAGGAGGCGAAGCAAGTGCCAAAGTAGAGGCCAAATTCTGGAACGTAGTAATGATGGTTATCCTTATCGATATTGTTTTCTCATTTGATTCTATTATTACTGCTGTTGGTTTGGCCCAGCACTTGCCAGTAATGGTCTTGGCAGTCATTTTTTCTATGATAATTATGCTGTTTTTCTCTGGTGCCATCGCTAAATTTATTAATCAACATCCAAGTATTAAACTCCTGGCATTAGCTTTTCTATTGGTCATAGGTATCATGTTATTAATAGAAGGTTGGAGCCATGAAATAGCAGAACATTATAACTTAAAAGGCTTTGTTTATTTTGGTATGGCTTTCTCTGTAATGGTTGAATTACTCAACATGAAAATGAGGAAAAAGAAGGATGGAAGCAAGCCAGTTGAGTTAAACGATATTTATAAATAAGATGTCGCAACCCATTGTTCATTTCAAAGATTGGGGCTTAAAAGATTATCAAAGTGCCTGGGATTTACAGGAGGAATTTTTTAAAGAATTAGTCGATAAGAAATTTGCCCAAAGATTAAACTCAGAATCAACCCAAAAGGAAACACTCAACAATTACCTCATTTTTTGCGAGCACCCCCATGTGTACACCTTAGGTAAAAGCGGCAAAAAAGAAAACTTACTTCTGAATGAAGAAGAATTAAAACAGGTTTCTGCGACCTATTTTCCTATCAACAGAGGTGGCGATATTACCTATCATGGTCCGGGACAATTAGTAGGCTATCCTATTTTTGATTTGGAGCAGTTTTTTACCGACATTCACAAATACCTCAGGTACCTCGAGGAAGCTGTTATTATTACCCTTGCCGAATATGGTATTGTGGGAGATAGATATGAAGGTTACACTGGAGTTTGGATTGATCCAGATAAACCCACTGCGCGTAAAATTTGTGCTATGGGAGTAAGGTGCAGCAGGTGGATTACCATGCATGGTTTCGCTTTCAATATCAACACAGATTTAGGTTATTTTAAACACATCATCCCTTGTGGAATAGATGATAAGGATGTAACCAGCATGGAAAGAGAATTGGGCCACCAGGTCAATTTTAACGAGGTTTCTGACAAGTTAAAAGCCAATATTGCCAAGCAATTTTCTTTTGTGTATAGCTAATTTCTCAAGAAACTTCTTGCAAAGCATGTACATCCCAATTTTTCGGTCTGAACCAAAGCTAATTTTCTAAAAAAAATTAAGAACAAAATTGAGCGCCAATTACTCAAGAAATCAACGCTCTACTACCAACTTTTTACTCTGTTTACTGCTGTTTGAAATAAGCTGATAAACATACCACCCGCTGGACAAAGAACTTGTATCAATTTTGACTTCATGTTGCCCATAAGGGTAATAGCCATTGGTAATCTCAAACATCTTGTTTCCTAAATTATCATAAAGGCTAATGTTTATATTTTCTCCTTTGGAGCCAAAACGAATGATGCTAAAATCATTAGCGGGATTAGGATAATTACTCAAGCCAAAATCACCAGCAACCATGGATTGGTTCAGACCGGTGGTGCTAGAATTAATGAATGGAATAGAAGGGAAATCTTTGAGCATAATGGAGCTTAATTCTTGGTCTGCAACTCCAAACCATTCTTTTAAAATAGTGCTATAAATTGACCTAAAATCAACTTGCATGGCTATGCTATCTCCCGGACTTGGATTTACAGGAATAGTAGGGTTCTTGCCATAAATGCCGCCATTCACTTTGTTGCCAAAAACAAACAAAGGTGCGGCAGCGCCATGGTCGGTACCCAAGCTATCATTGCTCTTAATTCTTCTGCCAAATTCCGAGAAGGTCATGCCCAATACGCGGTCTTCAACTTTCAACAATTTTAAATCGTCTTGAAAGGCATTAACGGCCTCCGAAATTTTGCCCAAAAGTGTTGCATGCGCACCCGTTTCTGTGCCGCCAGTATTGGCAACTTGAGCCGAGTGAGTATCAAAACCACCCAAGCTTACCATGTACACTTTTGTCTTTAATCCACCTGCTACCAAACGTGCCACAATTTGCAATTGATCGGCCAAAGTATTGACGCCCTTGCTTGGATATAAAGTAGATAAATTTACTGCTTTATCTGCCGCTGCTTTTATGCTTCCAGAGTATTGTTGCGTTTGTTGTGCTACCAATCTCACATAGCTCAACTCGTGCCCCATTGGCGTATTTGGCGCTGGGTCTACCGTTCCGTTCACAAAATTATAAAAGTTTGTGGGGTCTGTAATACTCATTCCCAAACTCATGGCACCCCCTTGCAAAGCAGGCGAAATAAGCGCCCCTATTTGAACTGCCGGTGGATCTGGATGCGTTGCATTGGGATAGTTAGTAGGGAAGTTTGGATATTGGGTATCCAAGTACCTACCCAGCCAACCGGTATCTACATATTTATCATTATCGCTGGCTGTTAACCAAATATCGGTGGACCTAAAATGCGAGAAATCTTGGTTGGGATAACCTACATTTTGGATAATGCTAATTTGTCCTTCACCATACAAATTTTTGATATGACTCATGGAAGGATGCAAGCCTGTTGCCGTGCTTCCATCTAGGCTCAATACCTTAGATTCTGCTATGGCAATATTGCTTCTTGCAGCCATTAAATTGGCATATTGATCCAAAGGAATTACTGTATTTAATCCGTCGTTTCCGCCACTTAATTGAATCAAAACCAATACATGGTCTTCGTTGCCCGCTTTGTTTAAAAATTCTATCAGCGGAGATGCTGCAATGGCTTGCAATGAAAACCCATTCATCACCACAGGCAAAATTCCTGCAGCAATGGTTTTACCTAAAAATTCTTTTCTTTTCATAGTGGTTTTTAATTAGCACAATTGGTATTCGGCTTGACCCAACAAATATTTCAACAAAGCCTGAAGGCGACTATTCACTGCGGCTTTATTGGCCACATTGCTTGGGTTGGCTATGTATGCATTCCACGCATCTGTCCAATAGTAATCTGATACTTGTCCACTCAACAAAAAGCTGGTTTTTAGTCCTGTTTTGGTAGTAGCAGAAATGTCCATAGGGTAGAGCAAAGCCAAAATTTGATCCAATAAAACATTCGGATTTTCTGGAGTAGAAAACTGACCCGCAAAAGCAATGCTATCAATCATTAATTTGAATCCATTGCGACTAAAACCAATGTATAGTAAAAGGTCGCACAACGAATTTCTTTTTGGCAAAGAATCTGAGTTTATCCATAGTTCGTAATACTGCGGATCTTCATAATAAGCGGGCCATCCAGCCACATTGGGTGGGTCGCCAATATCCTGACTCAACACAATTCCATATTGTTGAATACTTTGCCAATGTCCATAAGATTGTTGCACATTAGATGCACTTGGGAAAGCAAGATTGGTTTGCCTTGAAAGTCCAATTAAATGATCCATGGGAGGCTTAATCATACAAGCTCTATTTAATACATCAAAGAAGTGTTCGCTCTTGAGTAAAGTATCAATTACCGGTTTAATTTCATAATTTCCATTTCTAAAAATATTGGCCAATGGAACAATTACATTGGCCTCCACACTTTCATCTATCACATAATAAACAAAGTATCTATAAATCTTTCTGCAGATGTATTTAGCCACCTCTTGCTGTGCAAAAATCATGGTTAGCAAATCGTTTAATTCATCTAAACCAGCAGCGGCGTTGGTTCGGCCCGAAATAACGGTATTGCCGTAAAAAGAAGAGAAGGTTTTGTTGCTAGAATCATGCTTTGTGGCATCAAAAAAAGAGCTCACCGTATTTCTATTAATGCGCCAACCGGTGAGTATTTTAGCGGCTTGCTGAACGTCAGATTCTGTATAATGATTGGGCAAATCTTTGCCAACAGTAAACAATTCTTGCAGCTCCCGCGCATAATTTTCGTCGGGTGCGGTTTTGGTATTTTTATCTCCATTTAGGTACACCAACATGGCTGGGTCTATGGTCATTTGCTTTACCAATTCTTTGAAGTTTCCCAGGCACATGCTGCGCAACAAAGCATGATGTTTATAGGAAAATTTTGATTCTTGAACAGTGATACATTCTGTGGCAAAATGATTGTGCCAAAAGAGAGTCATTTTTTCTCTAATCGACCTATCTTGGTTTAATAAGAGTCCGGCCCACCAAAATTTAAGAGATTGAATGCGGGCCCCATTTAAATTGGGATTTTGCGGCGCATTCACCCAAGTGCTTCCTGCTGGCACATCTGCATCTGGCAGGTTTGGATTGTAGCTGTAGTGGTTTAGAGGAGGCGGAGGAGGGTTGCTGGGTAGGGTAAGCAAAAGGTCAACCGATTCGACCATTGTTTTGGTTTTAAAAAAATCGAGATCAGCTTTGTTCACCCCAAAAAGAGTTCTCCGCAAGAGGTGCATGATTTCTGCATTTCCCCAAGTGCCTTTGTATTCGCCAATGCCTGTGGATGTTTTTTGGAGGTGCCTTGGTAAATCCTTGTTAGAAGGGTCTATGTATGGTAACTCATGTACTTCATTGGTTTCTGCAAAACCCAAAAATTGTTTCCTAGTAGTTTTGGTCATGGTCCTAATTTTTTTCTATAGATAAAAGTAAAGCTAAAAGGTTTAAATCCAAGGTCATATTTTTATGACATACATTTTGTGAAACGAATTTGAAATCATAGGTTTGAAGCATGGAAAAGATTTTAAATTATATCAACGGCGAATTGCTCTCTCCCTTAATAGATGAATTTATGGATAATGTAGATCCATCAACTGGAGAAGTATATAGTTTATGTCCAGACAGTAGCTCGGAAGATGTAGAATTGGCCTATGAGGCAGCAGCGGCTGCTTTCCCACATTGGAGCGGATTGCCGGCCAATGAGCGCAGTAAAATCATGTTGCGCATAGCCAACTTAATAGAAAAAAACACGCATGAATTGGCTTTGGCAGAAAGCATCGACCAAGGCAAACCCTTGTGGTTGGCAAAGCATGGCGAAATACCTAGGGCGCAATCCAATATGCATTTCTTTGCAACTGCCATAGAACACTTTGCTTCTGAGGCACATCCCATGGGCGATCATGCCTTAAATTATACCCTTAGAACTCCCATTGGGGTGGTTGGATGTATTAGTCCGTGGAACTTACCCTTATACTTATTTACCTGGAAAATAGCGCCAGCAATGGCGGCAGGAAATTGTGTGGTTGCAAAACCTTCAGAAGTAACTCCTATGACGGCCTATCTTTTTAGCAAAATTTGCATAGAAGCAGGCTTGCCAAAAGGGGTATTAAATATTGTTCATGGGCTCGGACCAAAGGTTGGTTCAGCCATGGTTTCACATCCAAAAATTACTGCCATTTCTTTTACTGGAGGCACCAAAACGGGAGCAGAAATTGCGCGTGTGGCAGCACCTATGTTCAAGAAGCTTTCTTTGGAATTGGGAGGCAAAAATCCTACCCTCATTTTTGCAGATTGCGATTTTGAAAAGACAGTAAAAGAAACCGTTAGAGCCAGCTTTACCAACCAAGGAGAAATTTGTTTGTGCGGTTCGCGCATCTATGTAGAGCGCGCTATTTACGATAAATTTAAAGAGGCCTACATACAGCAAGTTAACAAGTTAAAAGTTGGCGACCCGCTATTAGATGAAACCAAAGTTGGAGCCATTGCAAGCAAGTTACATTTCGATAAGGTCTTAAGTTATATAGAACTTGCCAAAGAAGAAGGAGGCACCATTTTAACAGGAGGGAAGTCGGTAGTGGTAGAAGGCAGATGTGCCAATGGCTATTTTATTGCACCTACCGTTATAGAAGGTTTGGGCCATTTATGCCGAACCAACCAAGAAGAAATATTTGGACCTGTAGTTACCATTCAGCCATTCGATACCGAAGTAGAAGTGCTAGAAATGGCCAACAGCACACCTTATGGTTTGGCCTGTTCGGTGTGGACAGAAAATTTAACCAAAGCACACCGTGTGGCAGGCGCAATGAAGAGCGGCATTGTATGGATTAACTGCTGGTTATTGCGAGATTTACGCACCCCATTTGGAGGCATGAAACAAAGCGGCGTAGGAAGAGAAGGCGGCTGGGAAGCCCTAAAGTTCTTCACCGAAGCCAAAAATGTCTGCATAAAAATTAGCTAGTCCTTCGCCAAATCAATTTCCAATATTTTCGGTCTGAACCGATTAATGGAGCGGGCGTTTTTTGATGACTCCGCCGAGGGTGTCTTTTACGCTGCTCATGACGATGAAGGCGTTGGGTTCTATTTTTTCTATTTCTGTTTTTAGTTTGTTTAACTCTAAGCGGGTAATGACGGTATAAACAATATCTACATCACTAAACTCATCGCTTGATCCTAAGCCCTTTTTGCCTTTGTAGATGGTTACTCCATGTCCCATTACGCGTATAATCATTTGCCTGATGGCTTCATTTTGAGAGGAGATAATGGTTACACCAATATACTCTTCAATACCTTCTACAATAAAGTCGAGGGTCTTAGAGGCTGATAGGTAGGTAATCATTGAAAACATGGCAATTTCTACCGAAATAAGATAGGCTCCTGCGGCAAATATGACCACATTAATGGCGATGATAATATCACCAATGGTAACCCCAAACTTTCTGCTTAGAAAAATAGCGAGAACCTCTGTGCCATCAATTACAGCGCCACCTCTAATGGATAGGCCAATTCCAGCACCTAGGAAAAATCCGCCAAAAACAGCTACCAAAATATTGTCGTCAGTAACATTTGGAAAATTTACTGTAGCCACACAGAGGGCAAGTCCGCTTATGGCAAGTGCCGTTTTAATGGCAAATGCTTTTCCTACAATTTTATATCCTAAAATTACAAAAGGGATATTGATGGCAATGATGAGTTGGTAAAGCGGAATATTGGTAAGCGCAGAAACCAAAAGGGATATCCCCGTAGCTCCTCCATCTATAAAATGGTTTGTTAACAAAAAGCCCTTGAAACCAAATGATGCTGAGAAGATACCTGCAGAAATGAGGATGAAATCTTTTAGGTACCTCTTAAATAAAATCAGAAGAATTCTATAACCCTTTGCCAATTGGTAACTGCTAAAAGTGGCTTTTTCCTTTTTAAGCTTTCGCTTCCCTTGCAGGGTGGTATTGAGAATGATGGTCTTTACAAATTTTTTCATGAATGAAAAGTTTAAATTCGAATGAATAGGTGCTGATAATGAAAGTTAATAATCAACAACAAAACTTTAATTAAATTGTTGCTATCAAAGTAAACAACAATTTCTATATTCGTCGAAAATAATATAATTATGAACCAAGATACAAATCAGAATCAGCTTCAAATAGAATTAAGTGAAGAAATGGCAGAAGGAATTTATTCTAATTTAGCAATAATTACCCATTCGAATAGTGAATTTGTGATAGACTTTGTGCGCGTTATGCCAGGTGTGCCTAAGGCTAAAGTTAAATCTAGAATTGTGCTTACACCAGACCATGCCAAGCGTTTGTTGATGGCCTTAAACGATAATATCAACAAGTTTGAAGAGATGAATGGAAACATTGCCATGAATGATTCAACGCCACCGTTTCCAATGAATTTTGGTGGTCCAACCGGACAAGCATAAGCATTACCTTATTTATTGCTTAAATACCAAACTGGCTATGAGTGTAAACGACTTATAGCCAGTTTTTTTTCTTTCTAAATAGCTATAAAGGGATAGGAAACTAGTAAGTACCCGTTTTAGAGAAACTTGTTCTAAAAGTTTGATTTAAAAATTCTGACAGCAATACTTATTAGGACAATTCCAAAAAACTTACGCACTAAACTTAATCCAGAGTCGCCCAGTTTTCTTTCTATCCAGCCAGAAGATTGAAGCACAATAAACACAAAAATAAGGTTTACCAAAATACCCATTAAAATATTTGGGATGGTATAAACGGCCCTCATACTAATAATGGTTGTAAGGGTTCCAGAACCGGCAATGATTGGGAAAGCGATGGGAATAACACTCCCTGTTTTGGCATTTGGGTCGTTCTTCAATAACTCAATTCCCAATATCATTTCCATGCCAATAATAAAAATGACAATGGACCCTGCAATGGCAAAAGAGGGCAAATCAACCCCAAAGAGGGCCAGGAATTTCTCTCCAATAAATAAAAATACCACCATTAAAGCGCCAGCAGCCAAGGTTGCTTTGCCGCTATCCAAATGGTTTTGCCTGTTCTTAATGCTAATGATAATGGGTAGCGAACCAATTATATCTATAATGGCAAATAGGGTTAATGAAATGGTGGTAATGTCTTGAATAGATAACATGCTGCAAAGATAGCTTTGAACTCTGTTAAAATATTAATATTTTGCAACCGTGAGATTTTTAAAGACATTATTTTTTAATTTATTCCTGATTGGAATAGCCATGTACCTATTGGTTTGGGTGGCCTCCCAAGCATTAAGCGTTTATACACGTCATGGTCAGTCACTTACTCTTCCCAATTTAAAAGGCTTAAAAATGGAAGATGCCGAGGCATTGTTGGCGCAAAAGAAATTGCGTTATGTGATAACTGATACTGTTTTTGTAGACAATATGCCAAAGCTGGCGGTTGTGGAACAAAATCCAGCCCCAAATTCAAAAGTGAAGGAAGGAAGAATTGTTTATTTAAGTATTAATTCTGATGCGAGTGCCACCGTATTAATGCCCAATTTAATAAATAGTTCGCTTAGGTACGCAGAAACCGTACTCAGCGGAATGGGATTGGTTGTTGGCAATGTTACCTACCAGCCAGATATTGCTCAAAATGCTATTTTGGATCAGTTGTGGCGCGGACAAAGCATGCAACCCGGAATGAAATTGCCTAAAGGGGCTTCCATTGATTTAATTGTAGGAGATGGAAGTGCTGGCGCCTTGGTGCCATTGCCTAATTTAAAAGGACTCAATTTAACCGATGCAACAAATGTACTCAAGTCGTCGTTATTGCAGATTGGAACCGTTGTATATGAAGGGCCTATTAAAGACAGTTCTAGGGCTGTTGTTCAAAGGCAAAATCCACCATTTATGGAAGGTGGAACCATCAAGGGCGGTGAGTTTGTTGACATAATTTTATCTGCACCTTAAATGATTTTTAAAAAGTTTAGCATACTTATATGGCTGGCAATTCTAATAGGCAATGTAAATGCCCAAGAGATTGTATTGCCCAAAGAACACAATTCAGCATTGCCCCAAGCCTTGGTTAATTCGGGTAGTAAGCTCAACAAAGGATTAACAATTTCATATCCCATAGTAGATTTTTTTACGAAGGATGGTAAAACAAATGAACTAGTTTGGGAAAAGAATTCTTGTGAAATAATAGGAGCTAAGCTTGTTTTTAATGCCTTAGATAGTGCAAATAATGTTTATGCAGCAAATGGGGTTATTGATGAGATTAGTAGCATAAATGGAACATTACCCAATATCGGTAGAACTGCTTTCATGAGTTTTACCATTGAAACGGGCGCTACTTCCTTAGCTACAGATTCATTTGCAGTTTTTGTAAGAAACAAAGAGAATAATTGGCAATTAATTTGGCAATTTTATGCAAGCATCAGTCAGTACCAAGAGGTGATTTTAGCTTTACCCAATAACCTTATTTCGAATGATCAATTTGCTGTAAAATTTGTTTCTTATTCTTCCAATTTGGTTGCCTCTAATGAGTCTACTTTTTCCCTTAGCAAATTGGTGGTTTCTTACAAATGGCCTATGCCATTTCATGACCATTTAAGAGAATATAGCTATCCAGATTCAACCCCAAATCATACTTTTTATGCCGCACCACATGTAAAATTGGTAGTCGGTGACACCAACCGTTATCCTTATGGCAATTGTGCCAAGCTAGATGTATTAGATGCTAATTTATCTGTTTACAACAATGCAAACAATACCTATGGAGGTGCTGATACTTTGTATACCCATTCCTTTGAAGTTTCAACCTATTTAGCGTCGGATTCATTGTATTATTCATTCATGTTAAAGCCAAGCGTTTTGAACCAAGCGAAAGATTCAATGATAGTGGAGTTTAAGAATAACTTGGGCGTATGGGTAAGGGTACTAGCCTTGCCAGGCAATGTTTTATCTGCCTTTACACAATACCAATTCCTTATCAATTCGGGTAGGTTCAGACATGCAGATTTTCAATCTAGGTTTATTTTTAAAACAAACTATACAACCGGCAATAATGCCAATTGGTTGCTGAGTGGATTTAAGATTATTAAGCGCATTCAATTGCCCTTATTTGATGATTTCTCAAGTTCAAGAATTCAGGTAAGTGGCGACAGGTGGATAGAAAAGCAGGTATTTGTAAACAATGATTTTCCATACCAACATCCTAGTATAAACGTAGCAACTTTTGATGGCTTAGATCAATTTGGAAATGCTTATTCCAAATTTCCATCCAAAGGAACTTGCGATGTGCTTACTTCACATTCTATGAATCTGAAAGGACTTAGCTTGGCCGATTCCATTATCATTAGCTTTTACTACCAATATGAGCCTCAAGGTACCACAGACCAAGTGTATCCAGACGATTCGTTGATACTTGAGTTTAGGGCATCTTCGCACGATAAAGATTCTTTTTATGTGGTAAAAATGTTTGCTGCAGATGATTCGCTTTTATACAAGTTTACGTTTTTTGAATTTGCCTTAAATAATACTAAGTTTTTACACGACGACTTTCAAATTAGGTTCAGAAATAGAGGAAGCTTAACTGGGAATTTAAGTCAGTGGCATGTAGATTATATTCGCTTTAACAAAGGTAGAAAATTTGGAGATGCCATTAAAGATATTGCGCTATCTAATACACCCCCAATTTTGTTGGGACCTTATACCAGCATGCCTTGGTACCAATATCAAGCCAATAAAGGTAATTATGGCTCTCCAACAAATGAATTGAGACTTGTAAACCACGATAATCAAGCGTATGCGGTAGATTATTTTAGAACCATCATGAAGCCAGAAGGCGATACATTAGACAAGTTCAATAATATCTTACCTACACTTTTGGCAAAAAGTGATTCAATCGTAAAGATTAATAAACCCTTTGCTTTTGCCACAAGCTTGGTGGCAGATAGTTTGGTTTTTCAAACCAAATACAAAATAAAAATTAGCGGCAACCAAAATGATAATGTTACTGGCAATGATACCTTTAGTGTGCCTACTCAGTTTAGTAATTATTACGCTTATGATGATGGAACTGCAGAGGGTGGTTATGGCATTAAAAATAAAATCAATGTAGGAGCCTGTTTAAAGTATAAATTAGAGGTACCAGATTCTATTGTTGGTGTTTATATTTTCTTTAATCAATCAGAAAAAGATGTGAGTACCCAACGATTTAATATCAAAGTATGGAAGGCCATTTCTCCTTTATTTGAGCCTGCTTTAACAGACAATGTCTTATACAATCAAGAGGTGTTGAAGCCAGTTTATACCAGTATTATCAATGGGTTTACTTCCTATCGATTTGTTGAACCCATACCTGTTACCGACTCATTTTATGTTGGCTGGGATCAAACAAGTTCGTATGTGTTAAATGTTGGGCTCGATAAGAATTATCATTTTGGTGTTAACCCAAATATGTATTACAAAATGGATGGCAGGTGGTATCCAACCGAAATTCCTGGTGCCCTCATGATACGTCCAATAATGTCAAAATTTATAGGAAATGCAACGGGTCTGTCTGAACCAACACATTTTCAGGAAAGGCTTTCGTTTGATATATATCCAAATCCCGCATCTGGATATGTGAAGGCTACCTTGCCTCAAATTCAGAATTACACCATCAAACTTGTTGATATAATGGGTAAGGAATTGAATGTATTAAAATTGGATGGAGATGAAATTCAATTGCCTTATGTGGCCGAAGGAATTTATTTACTTCAATTTGAAAATGCAAAAAGCAATGAAAAATTTGTAAAAAAATTATTTATAAAAAACTAAAATAGCATATGGCAGATATAACAGTACAGGAGTTAATAGAGCGCATGGATAAAGGCGAGAAGTTGAATATCATAGATGTGAGGGAGGTGTATGAAAATGAAGAGTTTAATATTGGCGCAACCCTTATTCCATTAGGAGAACTTCCTGGCAGATTACCTGAGTTGGATGCACTCAAAAATGAAGAGATCATAGTTCATTGTAGAAGTGGCGCAAGAAGCAATAATGCAAAACTTTTTATGATGAGTGAGGGTTTTACCAATGTGCGCAATTTGTTGGGAGGTATGTTAGAATACAGAGCAACTACACAAAAATAAAAGAGCCATTTTACCCTTTACCATTTGAATTGAGCAGTTGATAAAAGCAGATAAATTATTTTGAAAAAGGCAATATCTATTCAGTTTTTTTTAGGGCTGTTTACCATTGCCTTTTTTAATTTGTTTTGCAATCAACAGTCCAGCAAGCTTGATGAAAATCAATATTTAAATCACCACGATACCGTTAGTTATGTGGGCAAAGACGCCTGTAAAAATTGCCACCTTGGCATTTACGAAAGTTTTATGCAAACGGGCATGGGCCAATCTTTTGGAGCTGCCACTAAGTTAAAATCAAAAGCTAATTTTACCCAACATAAAGCAGTTTACGATAAGCACCTTAATTTCTATTATTATCCTAAATGGATAGGCGATAGTTTATTTATCTTAGAGTTTAGGTTAAAAGGAAAAGACACCATTTATCAGCGATTAGAAAAGGTTGATTTTATTATTGGTTCAGGCCAACATACCAACTCTCATTTAAGCAACAACAATGGTTTCTTGTTTCAGCTACCTTTAACTTGGTATGCCCAAAAACAGAAATGGGATTTGCCTCCCGGATTTGAGGAAGGAAGGAATGTACGTTTTTCAAGGTCCATTGAATTTGAGTGCATGAGTTGTCACAACGCCATGCCAGAAATTGCTCCCGGTTCTGATAATAAATTCACCAAAATACCTGAGGGCATTGATTGTGAAAGATGTCATGGTCCGGGCGAATTACACGTGTTTGAAAAGGCCCAAGGAAAGTTGGTAGATACTGCCACCCAAATTGATTACACCATTGTAAATCCGCGTAAATTAAGTTGGGATAGGCAGATAGATGTTTGTCAGCGCTGCCATTTGCAAGGCAATGCTATTTTGCAAGAAGGCAAATCTTTTTCTGACTATAGACCAGGTATGAAGCTGGGCGATTATATTCAGGTTTTTATGCCCAAATATGTGGGCAGGGAAGATGAGTTTATTATGGCCTCGCACGCGCAGCGTTTGCAGAAAAGCAAATGCTTTATTGAGTCTAATAAAAACCCGCAAAAGAAGCCTGGTAAAGCATTTGAGACATTAAGTTTAACTTGTATTACTTGTCACAATCCGCATGTGAGTGTAAAGGTAACAGGAAAACAAATCTTTAATAATGCCTGCCTTCAATGTCACCAAAAGGAGGCCTGCAACGAAGATAAAATCAAAAGGTTAGACGCTGGCGATAATTGTGTTTCTTGCCATATGCCACAAAGTGGTTCTATAGATATTCCACATGTAAGTGTACATGATCATTATATAAAGAAGCCTGTTAAAAAGGAGAAAATAGATGATATAAAAGTGTTCGCAGGCATTTATTGTGTGAATACCACTGCCACGCAAGCAAGTATTTTGGCTCAGGCAAATTTAAATTACGTCGAGAAATTTGAAGGTGAAGCATCTGCTTTGGATACAGCGTTTCATTGGATTCAAGAGATTTCCCAACAACCTAAACAAACGGCATTGTTGATTCACCATTATTATTTAAAGAATGATTGGGAGAAAATTGTAGAATTGGCTGCTGCCCTAGATTTAAGTATTGTAACAGATGCTTGGTTATGTTATAGGGTGGGACAAGCCTATCAAAACATAGGTAAACTGAGTGAAGCAGAATTTGCCTTTGCACGAGCTGTAAAAATTGCCCATGAGAATGTTTCTTTCATTAATAAATTAGCTGTCATAAAACTACAACAACAAATTTTTGAGGAGGCAATTCAGTTGTTTCAATCAAGTTTAAGTAAGCAGCCAAAACAGGTAGAAGCCTTAGTTAATATGGGATTTGCCTATGCAAATGCGCAGGATTTTGCTAAGGCAATGCAATGCTATAATGAGTCATTGAAGCTCGATCCCGACTTTCAGCAAGCATTGCTAAACCGAGCGGCCTTGCATGTTATGAATAAAAATTTGGGGGCCGCAAGAGCAGATTTAAGGCAGATTTTATTGCTAAATCCACAACAAGAGGAAGTGAAACGCTTATTAAAATCGATCAATTAAGGAAATGAGGATAAACTCTATTTGTTATTTTCCATCATTTGTAGATATTCGTTTTGCCGAATAATGACGAATCCTAAAACTTATATCAATCCCAAGCTAAAAGTGGTAAGAAAAAGCAATATTTTTTTACTCTCAATTTTGCTCCTTCTTATTTTAGCAGTTTTCAAAATTTACAACGATGTATTTGCACCCAATGTTACCTTAAAATACAATGAGGGTAAGTCCTATGTTTTTGTATCAAAGAGAGCTACTCTTGAGGGAATATTTATCCAATTAGACAAAGGATATTTTCTTGAGAATTTAGAGTCGTTTAAACGTCTTTCTAAACTTGTTAAGCTCGATAAAAGAATGAAGGAGGGAAGGTATACCTTAACCAAAGGAATGAGCAATTTTGATGTTATTAAACTGCTTGTAAAGGGTCGACAAGAACCTCTTAATTTGGTGTTTAATTATGCAGAACGCAAGGAAGATGTTTGTGGCTTTTTTAGCACCCAATTAGAAGTAGATAGTTTAATCTTATTGGAGGTTTTATCTGATACCAGCATCATAGGTAAATTAGGCTTTGAGCCCCATACCATTATTTCTATGTTTATTCCAAATACCTATAATTTTTATTGGAATACCAATGCTTACGAATTGGTAAATAGAATGAACAAAGAATACCTCAAATTTTGGACTGCCGATCGTATTCAAAAAGCCATGGATTTGGGGTTAAGTAAAATTGAAGTAAGTACACTTGCCTCCATTGTTCAAAAAGAAAGCAATAAGTACAGTGAGATGCCTACCATTGCAGGTGTATATCTCAATAGGATGCGGTTAAATATGCCCTTACAGGCTGATCCAACCATTATTTTCGCGTGGAATGATTCTGAGATTAGAAGGGTAACCAGTCTCCATACGGCTATTGTATCTCCCTACAATACTTATATCAATATAGGCTTGCCACCCGGACCCATTTGTGCACCTTCCATACAGGCTATAGATGCGGTTTTAAACGCAGAAAAGCACAGCTACTTATACTTCTGTGCTAGAGAAGATTTTAGTGGCTATCATGCCTTTGCAAAATCCTTTGAGCAGCATCAACAAAATGCAACACGCTACCAGCGCGCATTAAATGCGAGAAAGATCCATTAGATTATAGGTCTTGTGACTGAATTTTATTGAGCAAAAGGAGAGGAAGAGAAAGAGAAAGAGGAAGAGAAAGAGAAAGAGGAAGGGAAAGGGAAAGGGAAAGAGAAAGTGTTGTTGCTTGCTGCCGAATTATATTGAGTAGGATCTCTATGAAATGATTCTTCACTTAACTAATTGGGTGTTTCTTGTGTTACAATATTTTTGAACAAAGTTGTGATGTAATTGCTTTAGGATAATTAGCGAGTGCTAGCGTTTCTTTTCTAATTTATTAGCAAAATATTTAAGTAAGTGCTTACTTTAAATACTCAGCACCCTTATAACTTATTACTTGTTCTTATTGGATAGCACCAGCATAATGCAAGGTAGAGGATAAGTATAAATAACAACTACAGCATATTTCTTTCGTTATTTGCGTAAATTAATTTAAATTCAAAATATTGCTTATGAGTGCTTTATGCGCTTAAATTTAGTTGAATTGTTCTTTTAGCTTGTTTCATACTTTTATTTAATCGTATATTTGCGATATATAATTATGTCGCTAAATAAAAAAGCCCTATTTAAGGAAGAAGATGTGTTATTGGCAGATTTTGCCAAGTCGCTTGGTCACCCAGCACGCATTGCTATTTTAAAAGAACTCGCCAAGAGAAACGAATGTATTTGCGGCGAAATTGTGGATGTTCTGCCCTTGGCACAATCTACGGTATCGCAGCATTTGCAGGAGTTGAAAAAAGCAGGTTTGGTTAAAGGCACTGTTTCTGGAGTTAAATCTTGCTATTGTATTCATTGGGAGAATTTTGAAAAAATAGCTTCTCTATTCAACATAGCTATGGGCGATATGATTGTTCAAAAAGTAAAACCTAATTGTTGTTAAAAAATGAAAACAGAAAATGAATTAAAAGAATTGGTGAAAGAGAAATATGCTCAAATAGCCTTGCAAGATAAAGATACCAATATGAGTTCTTGTTGTGGTAGTGGTTCTTGTTCAACAGAAGTATACAATATTATGAGTGAAGATTATACCGCACTCGAAGGATACAATGCAGATGCCGATTTAGGCTTGGGTTGTGGCTTGCCAACTGAATTTGCTCAAATGGCATCCGGACAAACCGTGGTAGACCTAGGTAGTGGGGCTGGTAATGATTGCTTTATAGCCAGAAAAATTGTGGGTGAAAAAGGCAAGGTAATTGGTGTTGATTTTACACCAGAAATGATTGAAAAAGCGCGCAATAATGCAGAGAAATTGGCGTATAACAATGTTGAATTTAGACAAGGCGATATCGAAAAAATGCCTATTACCGCAAACACTGCAGATGTGATTGTGAGCAATTGCGTTCTTAACTTAGTACCCAATAAAGCAGCTGTATTAAAAGAGGTTTATAGGGTATTAAAACCGGGTGGACATTTTAGCATCTCAGACATTGTTTTGGAAGGGATATTGCCCAATGAATTACAACAAGCTGCAGAGATGTATGCAGGTTGCGTGTCGGGTGCCATTCAAAAGGATGAATATTTGAAGCATATTGAAAATACTGGCTTTAAGAACATCAAGATTCAAAAAGAAAAGGCCATCATTATCCCTCAGGATATCTTGGCGCAATACCTGGATCAGACCGAAATAGATGCTTTCTATACAGGCAATACGGGAATTTTAAGTGTAACGGTTTATGCAGAAAAACCCGAAGCATGCTGCGAGCCTAAAGAAGGTGTTGCGCAAGACGCATGTTGTGAGCCCAAAATTAGCATAGAAAAGGAAGCATGCTGTGAACCCGGAGGAACCTGCTGTTAAGATATGACGAAGAAAAAACTAAGCTTTTTAGATAGGTACTTAACCTTGTGGATTTTCTTGGCCATGGGCCTTGGAATTTTATTGGGCTGGGCTATGCCAAGTGTTCCCAATTATGTAGAATCTCTCTCGCAAGGAACCACCAATATTCCTATGGCAATTGGACTCATTTTAATGATGTATCCACCCTTTACCAAAGTAAAATACAATCAACTTAAAGTAGTGTTTAAAGACTCCAAAGTATTGAGTATTTCGCTGTTGTTGAATTGGGTAATTGGTCCGATTTTGATGTTTGCTTTGGCCATGATTTTTTTGGCAGATTACCCTGAGTACCGCGTGGGACTGATCCTCATAGGATTGGCACGTTGCATTGCTATGGTCATTGTTTGGAACGAATTGGCAGAAGGAAGCAGAGAATATGCAGCAGGATTGGTTGCTATTAACAGCCTATTTCAAGTGTTGTTGTACAGTGTTTATGCGTATTTTTTCATAACCATTTTGCCTCCCTATTTTGGCATCACGGGTTCTTTGGTGGAGCTTAGTATGGGCGAAATTGCAGAGAGCGTTGGCATCTATTTGGGCATACCGTTTTTATTGGGATTTTTAACAAGGCAAGTGCTCATAAAAAGCAAAGGAATTAGTTGGTACGAAAGTGTTTTTATTCCCCGCATTTCACCCTTAACCTTGGTAGCACTTTTGTTCACCATTGTGCTGATGTTTAGCCTCAAAGGTGAACTCATTATTCAAATACCTTTTGATGTGATTAGGATAGCCATTCCATTGGTCATTTACTTTGCCATTATGTTCTTTTTGAGCTTTTGGGTAAGTAAGAAAATGGGCGCAAATTATTCAACCAATGCGGCAATTTCGTTTACTGCTGCAGGTAATAATTTTGAGCTTGCCATAGCCGTTGCCATTGGTGTTTTTGGCCTTCATAGTGGTGAAGCTTTTGCTGGAGTTATTGGTCCTTTAGTAGAAGTTCCAGCCCTTATTTTATTAGTAAACGCAGCCTTTTGGCTTAAAAGAAAAATGTATAAATGAAAAACGTATTGGTATTATGCACAGGTAACTCTTGCAGGAGTCAAATGGCCCATGGTTACCTTCAATTATTTGCGCAAAACAAAGCCGCTATTTATAGCGCAGGCATAGAAACACACGGTCTGAACCAAAGAGCCGTTAAAGTAATGTTAGAGGATGGTGTAGATATATCCACACACACTTCAAACAATGTAAAAGAATACTTAGATATCAAGTTTGATTACATCATCACGGTATGTGATCATGCAAACGAAAATTGTCCGTACATACCTGGAGATGCTGTAAGGTTGCATCATAACTTTCCAGACCCTGCCAAAGCTACTGGTACAGAAGATGAAATCTTGAATAGCTTTAGGTCAACCCAAATGATGGTAAAGGATTATTGCAAGGAGTTTGTTGCAAAGTATTTATAGGATGTTTTAATAAAACATCCATTTCTACAACTTAAATTTTATTTGGTAGATTTGTTTGAGGCACTGGTCAATATTTAATCAAATATATCCGATTGAAGAATCTGCCTTTAAATTTTTGTTTGTTATTACTTTTCCCAAATCTTTTAGTTCTGCCGTAGGTAAGGTTTTTTTACTTAATTTCATGATGGTCAGCAAACTGTTATCCATAGAAAAGATAACGTTGAGTAATTAATCATTCCCTTGCATTTTGGTTTGGTTCAGACCGAAAGAAAAGGAAGGTTTTGTTGAGTAGAAAGTGGCAATAAAAAAGGAGGATGTTTTGATAAACAGCCTCCTTTTTTTATGATAATTTAGGTAGTGAAATTAATCTCTTCTACCCATGTAAATTTGAAGGTAATAAAGCAAGGTAGCAATAGAAGCAATAGCTGCTACTACATAGGTGCTTGCTGCCCATTTTAAAGCATCTTTTGTCATTGGATATTCTTCTGGTCTAACAATACCTTTGCTATCTAACCAAGCCAAGGCGCGCTTACTTGCATCAAACTCTACAGGTAAAGTGATTACGGTGAAAACAGTTGTTGCTGCAAACAAAATAATACCTATTAGTAATAATGCTGGGAAGGTGTTTACTAAGAAAATACCACCTAATAAAATCCATTGAACATACTTAGAAGCAACGCTTACAATGGGAACAACACTTGATCTAAACTGTAACCAAGCATAAGATTTAGCATGTTGCACTGCGTGTCCGCACTCATGCGCAGATACAGCTGCAGCAATAACGCTTCTGCCATGAAATACATCATTGCTAAGGTTAACTGTTTTCTTTTCTGGATTGTAATGGTCTGTTAACTCACCATCTGTACTCAATACTTCAACATCAAATATTCCATTGTCTTTAAGCATCATTTGGGCAATTTCTGCGCCTGTTAAATGATTGGCTAATCCAACCTGAGAATATTCTTTCACTTTTGATTTAAAGCGCCAGCTTACATAGAAGCTTAATAACAACGGAACAATAATATATAATAACATAGTTTTTAGATTTATTTCTAGCTAATTACAATCCACGTACCAAACGCACCACAATAACAATTATGGCAAAAAGAAAGATAAAAATGCTGATTCTGTTGATTCCGTGCATGATTTTTAAATTAAAAGATGACGGAGTGTCAGTGTTTGTTTTTTTTCTAAACAGTAAATAGTCCAAGAATTTTTGCCACATCATAGCACAAAGATAAACTTTTGGGCGGAATTATTTTTCTTTGATTTAGTGGCTTTAAAAAATATTTTTAGACTTGTCTAAAAATTGTATATTTGCAGCATGTATTCATTTACGGAAGAAAATTATTTGAAGGCTATTTACAAGTTGCAGGAGCAATCTGATTTGGCCATAAACACCAATGCCATTGCAGAAGTGATTCAAACAAAGGCAGCATCTGTAACCGACATGATTAAAAAATTGTCGGAGAAAAAGTTATTGAAGTACGAAAAATACCGTGGAGTAGAACTTACAGAGTTGGGCAAAAGTGTAGCCATTAATACAGTTAGAAAGCATCGTTTATGGGAGACTTTTTTGCATAACAAACTTGGCTTTACTTGGGATGCGGTTCATGATATTGCCGAGCAATTAGAGCATATTCAATCGGCCGAATTGATAGATAAATTAGATGCATTTTTAGGCTTTCCATCGCATGATCCGCATGGAGATCCAATACCAGGAAGAGATGGAGATATTAAGCAAAACAACTTTGTTTTATTAAGCGATTTAAGGCAAGGTGAAAAGGGCATTATAAGTGGAGTGGTAAACCACAGTTCATTGTTCTTGCAACACCTGCAAAAGAATGCACTTACCTTAGGTAAGAAAATAAAAGTGATAGAAGTAAGTGCTTTTGATCAATTGGTAAAAGTGGAGTTAGAAGACAAATCGAGCTTGCAATTAAGTCATGAAGTTGTGAGAAACATTTTAGTTAAAAAATAAGACATATGCATTCCCCACAATCTGGCAAATCTCTTAGCGAAGTGCACGAATCGGTTGATGTATCTCAACCCAAAAGTAAATTCAAAACATTTCTTGCGTTTATTGGTCCGGCTTACCTGGTAAGCGTTGGCTATATGGATCCTGGCAATTGGGCCACCGATATTGCAGGAGGTAGCCAGTTTGGTTACAGTTTAATTTGGGTGCTGTTAATGAGCAATTTGGTTGCTTTGTTGTTACAAAGTTTAGCCGCCAAATTGGGGATTGTAAAAGGGTGGGATTTGGCCCAAGCCAGTAGGCAACAATATGGTAGATGGATAAATGTATCCTTGTATGTATTTGCAGAAATAGCCATTGCAGCCACAGATTTAGCAGAGATTATTGGTATGGCCATCGGTCTGAACCTACTCTTTGATTTACCCATGATTTATGGAGTTCTTATTACGGTATTGGATACTTTTTTATTGTTATTTTTGATAAATAAGGGCATTAGAAAAATTGAACTTTTTATAGTGAGTTTGGTGAGCATTATAGGCTTATCATTTTTGGCCGAGATGATTATTGTGGAGCCAGATATGCCACAGGTAATGAAAGGATTTTTGCCTACCGCATTAAGTGGCGATGCCTTGTATATAGCCATTGGTATTATTGGTGCTACGGTGATGCCACATAATTTGTATTTGCATTCGTCATTGGTTCAGACCAGAAAGATAAAGAAAGATGAAGCGGGCATCAAGAAGGCTATTCGTTTTAACTTTTTTGATTCTACCATTGCCTTAAATGCAGCGTTTTTTGTGAATGCCGCCATCTTAATTTTAGCCGCCGCGGCCTTTCATAAGAATGGGTTTAACGAGGTAGCAGATATTGCAGATGCACATAAATTGTTGGAGGGAATATTTGGGACAATGGCCCCAACATTATTTGCCATTGCCTTAATTGCTGCCGGACAATCATCTACCATTACGGGTACATTAGCTGGACAAATTGTGATGGAAGGGTATTTAAATTTGAGAATTAGTCCGTGGGTAAGGCGATTGGTCACCCGATTAATTGCAGTATTACCTGCAGTGATTACGATATCCTATTTTGGTGAGGATAAACTGGGTGAATTATTGATTTTAAGTCAGGTTATTTTGAGTTTGCAACTAGGATTTGCTGTTATTCCTTTGATACATTTTACAAGCAGCAAAGGCTTGATGGGCATATTTGCCAATTCAACTTGGGTGAAAGTTTTGGCATGGGTATCTGCAGTGATTATTGTTGGACTTAACATTAAGTTGGTAGGGGAGGAAGTAGCTACATTTTTAGAATCACCTTATGCAGAAAAAAGTTATTTAACAATCTTGTTGTTTGCTGTTTTGATTTATGCGGCGGTGCTATTATTGTATGTTACTTTTGTGCCACTTGTGAAGAAAGAATTAGAGAAGAGGTTGGTTCCACATTTGCCTGTTCGGAAATTAGATTTAAGCAAGCCAAATTCATTTGAAAGAGTTGCCATAACTGTTGATTTTACTACATTTGATGAGGCCAGTATTCAACATGCATTGAATATGGGGAATGAACATACGCACTATTTTTTAATTCATATTGTTGAGTCGGCCGCAGCAAAAAGACATGGTGAAGAAGTGATGGATATTGAAACCAAGCATGATTTAGAAAGTATTCAATCCTATGCGCACGATTTAAAAGAAGCTGGTTACCAAGTTGAATATAAAATGGGCTTTGGAAATAGGGCAGAAAATATTGCGATCATTGTTGAAGAGACCCAAGTTCAATTATTGGTGATGGGGGCTCATGGTCATGCCGGCCTAAAAGATTTGGTATTTGGATCTACAGTGGATGCGGTTAGGCATAAAGTTAAGATTCCAATTTTAGTAGTAAGGTAAATGAAAAATATTTTTGAGATAGGAAATCTTAAAACCTATGAGGTTTTAGTGGAGAGCAAGGATACTGCGGCATTTGATAGTGGTACGGTTCATCCTGTTTATGCAACTTTTGCATTAGGAAGAGATGCAGAATGGTGTTGTAGGTTGTTTGTGTTAGAGATGAAAGAAGAAGATGAGGAAGGCATTGGGACTTATTTAAGTATTTCGCATAAACAGCCTGCATTGGTAGGAGAAAGAGTAAAGTTTGTGGCCAAGGTTGAGAAGTTAAACAAAAATGAGATTGTCTGCAGTTATGAAGCATTTGTGGGCGATCGGCTTATAGCTTTTGGGGAGCAAGGGCAAAAAATTCTAAAGAAAGAGCGCTTAGAAAAAATGTTTAACGACTTATCAAGTTTGAATAACTAGATTTGCGAATCTCCTATTGGGGGTGTATGAGATGGCTAAAATTAAAGAGATAAGTATTTTAAATAAAAAAGCAGGTTTTGAGTATATCCTGCTTCAGAAGTATACTGCGGGAATGCAATTAACGGGGACAGAAGTGAAATCTGTTCGTTTGGGCAATGCCAATATCAACGATGCCTTTTGTTTTTTTAAAGGCGAAGAGTTGTATATAAGAAACATGAATATTGGAACATTTAAGCAAGGGAGCATATACAACCATGAGCCTTTAAGGGTAAGGAAGTTGTTATTGAAGAAAAAGGAATTGGTTAAAATAAAGAATAAGAGTTCTGAGAAAGGGGTGACGATTATACCGATTAAAATTTTTGAATCTGAAAGAGGATTTTTAAAAATTGAGATTGCTTTGGGTCAGGGTAAAAAATCTTTCGATAAAAGAGAAAGTATAAAGGAGCGCGATGTAGAAAGAAGTTTGCGACGTGTTGAGTCGTGATAAAAAAAAAGCTGCCTTGTTGAGGCAGCTTTTTTTTTGAATTTTAGTCCTTCATATTGTAAAGGTATTTAGCGTTTCTATACTCAGAATTGCTATACCAATCGGTGTATTCTTTGCCATCGCTTTTAATCCAATCGGCAAATTTAGGATATCCTAGAAGGAAGTCGTTTTTCTCTAACATATGAGGCGCAGCCTTTTCTAATTGAATGGCAAAAGGTAAATTGTTTTCAGTTTTATAATAGTTTTCTTTTTCTAAAGAAGTTCTATCCTTACCGGTTCCAAATAGTTTTTCTGATGCCTTTGAAGAAGGCATATAATTAGCCAAATGCACTTCAATACCGCGGTCTTGGTTCACAATAATATAAGGATTTAGTTTAAGTTCTTTCACTGATACTGCATTTTCTTTAGAAGGGTCAAAAGTGATGATTACGTTAATGGTTTGAGGTTTTACATAAGGATTTTCTTGAATTACATTTACACCGCTACCGCCTTGTGAGGTAAGGATTTTTTGTGATTCGGTGAAAACAATGATATTGGCATATTTTTGTTCAGCCTCAGTGCCGTTTTCATTTAAAGATACCCATTTTGTTTTTTCAACATCATTACCTTTTACGCCCTTTATTTTAAGTGGATCTAGTTTGTCGAATTGAAAAGCTAAGCCATTATTAAAACTTGCGCCAATTGCTCTAAGTTCTACATCTAGCAATACTTCAACAACTGCATTAGAAGCGTTTGTAACTGCCACCGCATTATATTTTGTAACTAAGTCGTTAAAGTCATAATCGCCAGTATTAGGCCATAAATCTTCAAACATTAAAGTAGCCTCCTGAACCAAATGGGTATTGTAGGCTCTATCTGCATCTTCTGGATAGGCGTCTAATTGATCCTCTACACCATCTTTGTCTTTATCTGAAATGGTTGCCAAAGGAAGGCAGCTATTAGCAGGATTAGAATTGTAATTGCTAGGAATAAGAATGTCGTCAACAAAAGCCCTACTTGTTCCACCAGTTCCAATAAAACTAATCATGATTTTATAGGGAGTTGAAGAATTTGCAATGGCAGAAGGAATGGGCGCACTAATATTTTTTATCCAAATATCTAGTGGGGTTGCAAAATTATAGGTGTAGAAAATGGTTGAGGTTCCTTCTTTATCTGCGTTGCTTGAACTAGCATCATAGGGGATATAGCTAAAAACAATAGCTCTGGTAGTTCCAGATGCATTTTCTAAACGCGTTTTTAAAGTAATATTGCCTGAACCAATGGCTACCCATGGAGATTTAATAAAGGCGTTGGTAATAGATGAATTGGTTAATTGTGGCGTTCTTCCACTCCAAAATCCTGCAATTCTAAATTCTAGATTAGAATAAGCTACATTGGTAAAGCCCCAGCAATTAGCTATTTCTGTGTTTCTGTTACCACTTTCCATATTTAGAATAGGTAAAGCTGTTTGCGCCTTTAAGTTTGAAATTATTCCAGCAAAAATGGCAACTGATGTAATTAATTTTTTCATGAATATAAATTGGTTGTTTATTCGGCCGAATTGCTTGGTAAATAATTAAAATCTATGTTATTATTTTGGGTATTATATACCTTTTTTATGGTTCCAAAAGAAACACTCAATTCTTTTATGTGATTTGGCACAACAAATTTTGTAGTCAAACTTACATTCATTGTTTGGAGTGCTTGATAAAAGATGATTTTGTTGTCTAAAGAACTCACTGTAAAAGTTTCTCTTATGGGAGTAATGGTATTTAATCCTTCAATCTTTAAGGTGATTTCTTTGCTTGATTTCCAATCGAAATCTGGTCCGACTTTCATTTGTTTGAATGAATTGCTAGTTTCATCTTGGGAAGTTGGGGTAACTTTTTCTAGCAAATCTTTTTTGCAAGATGTTAAACCTAAAAGGACAATAACGATTAGAATACTTAAATTTTTCATTTATTTTTATTTTGGCTGATATGGTGTTATGTCAAATCATAATCCAAAATAAAATGGTTCCAGCTTTCTTCTATAAGCTATTGAAATGTAGTATTTTGTGGTTTTCTTAAAACTTTTTAGTCTTTCTTAAATTTCCATTAATGAATCAAAATGCCCATTATGGGGCATTGCTTCAAAATGAAATTGCATAAAAAAAGGCTGTCCTTTTGGGACAGCCTTTTTTTATATTAAGGTTAAGTTTTAACTAAAATACAAAACCTAAACGAACGCCTCCAGTAGTTACTCCGAATAATTCGGAAGTACTAGATTTGGTAGTTTTAGTAGTAGTGGTAGTAGCACCCATTTTAACAACTTGCTCGCCTTCGCCAGTTGAAGACATTCCAAACAATCCTAAGCCAAACTCACCACCGATGAATACTCCATCAGCGATATAGTAATCAGCACCCATCATTAAACCTAAGTTCAAAACAAGAATTGAACCATCTGTATTTTTGTAAGTATCGTCTACAACGATATTACCTGGAGTTGGATTTGCAACGCTTGCGTTTTTAACTTCTCTAGATGCTTTACCAAGCATTCCAATGCCTAATTGAGCTCCAGCATATGGAGATAATTTGCTAGTACCTTCAAAGTGCATTTCATAACCTGGAGTAATAAGCAATCCTAAGCCAGATTTGTCTGTAATGTCGGCAGTGTTTGTACCGTTGGTTACAGATGATTTAGCTGAGTTAGATCCAATACCGAAACGGATTCTTACTGCAGAATTGTCTGACAAGAAATAACGTAAGCGTAACTCTGCAGGTAAATCGTACCCAACTGCAGCGGTACCAGTTTGGAAATTAAGATTCACCTCAGCAGTTTTGTTTCCTGCTGATGGTTTTTGAGCGAAGGCAAAAGAACCTGCTAATGCGAACGCTGCAACAAGTAATGTTTTTTTCATAACAAATATTTTTTTGTTTGGTATCACAAATTTAAACGAAATAGAAACCGCAAAGTCAAGCCCTTAATCAATATATTTTTGTTAATAACATTTATATCTATACAGTTTTATTGTAAAGGTCTATTTATCAGCAAGATTTTTAGATTAAAATTGAGTTAAGGTTGATAAGTTTATGCAATTACCAAGCCTGGTTTCCAATGAGGGGGACAAATCTGAAGCTTTGAAGAGGGATAACTTCCACAGAGCCATCCATTTTTTTGATGATGGAATGCATGATTTGATTTTTTTCATCGCCTACAGGTATAATGAGGATACCTCCAATTTTTAACTGATTGATGAGGCTTTGAGGCACTTTAGGTGCGCCAGCTGTAACGATGATTTTATCATAAGGTGCTGAGGATTCTAATCCAACCGAGCCATCTCCAAGTATGAGTTGTGCAGAGTAGTTTAATTGATTGAAAAGTTTCTTTGTTTTTAAGAACAGTTTCTCTTGTCTTTCTATGCTAAATAAGTTAGCGCCCATTTCAACAAGTATTGCTGCTTGGTATCCTGATCCTGTGCCAATTTCTAATACCTTATCATTTGGTTCAATATTTAATAGTTGGGTTTGATAGGCAACGGTATAAGGTTGCGAAATGGTTTGTCCTTCACCTATAGGGAATGCCTTGTCTTGATAAGCATGAAACCTAAAATCTTTGTGAATGAATAAATGTCGGGGTACCTTATTGATAGCAAGCAGCACCCTTTCATCTATAATGCCTTTTTCTTTTAACTCCTTTGCTAGGAGGCGCCTTGCACCCTTATCTTTATATGAATCTTCAAATTTTAACACTTTTGCAATTTCTACTTTAGTTTTTAAATAGAACAAGGCGTGGCGAATTTGTTCTCAACATTGTTTGGTCGCTTGTTTGGGAATATACTCAGATATGTGGTCTGAGGTAGAAATACCATCTGAAATTCGGGTTTTTTTATTTGAGGTGTATATTTTTTATGATAAGGTAATGGTGTCTTGTTTAAATCTATTCTTTTATTGTCGCACTTATAACAATTGGCATGGATACATTTGTGACACCATACCAACGCACAAATGATAAATATTGGCATAGTAGGCGCCAACGAGACAAGTAAGCGGCACATTGAAAAACTAATTGAACTAAAAGAGTTCAAGTTGGTAGGATTTTACGACCATGATGCTGTGAGTTCTTCTATCATTGAGGAGAAGTATCAGATTCCGCGTTACGACAATTATTTGGATTTAGTAAAGCAGGTAGATGCGGTAAATATATTAACACCTGTGGGTTCTCATTTTCAGTATGCTTCAAATGCTATTAGGCAATGCCGACATGTGATAGTGAAGCAGGTTTTGAGTGAGAATTTAGATGAGGCAAGGGAGTTAAATCAATTGGCAGATGAGGCAAATATTCAACTTTACGTTTCGCATCATGAGAAGTTTCATCCCAATTACCAGACCTTAAAGCGCTTATTGGATCAGCCATTTTATATAGAAAGTGCCCGCTTTGATCCGCATGTGCTTAATTACAGTGAGGAAAATATGGTTTTCGATTTGTTGCTAAATGAATTGGAACTTGTATTAAGTTTGGTTCGAGCCAAAGTAAAAAGGGTGCGGGCCACTGGAGCTTGTTTGCATCATTCGCATGTAGATTTTATTAATGCGCGCATTGAATTTGATAATGGATGTGTGTTAAATTTGGTTTGTGGCAATTTTGAATCTGAGCAAAAAAACAGCATTCGATTTTTTCAAAAGAACCGAACCTATCATTTGAACCTAGACAATTTTAAGATTAGCATGCTAAATTCATCTGTGCCCGACAATAAAGAGCACGAGTTGAATTTGGCTAAAACAAAGAATGTTTCGGATATGATTAAAAGGGAATTATCGTTTTTCGCCAATTCTATTTCCAATCATTCGTTAAATCTTCGCACGCATTACGATAATTTTCAGACCTTGGAAGTGGCCCATGAAATTATTGATAAGCTAAATATCAACAAAAGGTAATACTTTTGCATTTAATTCGTTTGGGGTTTAAATGTCAAGATTAGGCGTATTTGTATTATTAGTATTTCTTTTGATTGGATTCTCCTGCAAAAAGAAAGAGGTAATGGTGCCATCTTATACCTATTTATCTGCATCTACATTAACTACAAAATCTGATAATACACAAGGCTATCCGTCTGCCAGGGTAGATGATTACTATGTATTTGCCAATGGAGAAATAAAAGGATTGTTTGCTCTTAACTCTAGAATTCCTTTGCAACACACTGGCAAGACCAATTTAAGAATATCTCCTGGAATTAAGTACAATGGCATGGCCGAGCAGCGAATTATTTATCCGATGTTCAATTTTTACGAGGTAAATGTTGACTTATCAGCCGAAAAGGTGGATACCATTAAGCCTAAGTACACCTATGTTGAAAATTGTATATTTCCTTTGATAGAAGATTATGATGGGAGTGGGCTTTCCATGGAGTATAATCCACAATATAAAAATGTTGGTGATACAGTGATCAAGGATAATTCTTCTTTGGCATGGTTGCCTGGGGAGTTCTCTGGAAGGGTAGAATTAAAAAGTAGTCCTAGCACTTCTACGCTTGAGTTGTATTCAAAAGTGTTTAATAACTGGCCTCGGTTCACACCATTTTATTTGGAGCTAGATTATAAGGGGAATATCCCTATTACAGTGGGAATGTATGTTACTACTAATGGTGGCACAGAAGTGAAAAAGTTTCCTGTTTATATAGCAAATCCAAAGATGGGTTGGAATAAACTATACTTAGATATTGAATCGGAGATAAATCAAAGGGAGGCCGGGGCTCAGTATAGGATATTTCTCAGTTTTAGTAAAGCAGGTGTGGCAAACCCTGAGGCTTGGATAGACAATTTAAAGGTGGTTTATCTTGATTAAGCGCAGATATTTTCATACCGTAGTTTTTATGTTTTTCGACGGCATTGCTGGCGGAATTAGTTGGGCCTTGTTCTTTGCCTACAGAAAATATATCATTGAATCTGATAAATTTGGATACCAAATTCCGGTTGAATTAGATAAGAATTTTTATCTGGCCTTGGTAATGATTCCCATATACTGGATTACCTTGGATTTTCTTGCAGGGCATTATAAAGATGTGTGGCGCAAGTCTAGAATTAACGAGATTTCTAAAACATTTACAGTTACTGTTGTTGGGGTTATTTTGTTGTTTTTTGCATTGTTATTAGACGATGAGGTTAGGTCTTATCAAAGTTATTATAAAAGCATCTTAGTCTTGTTTGTGCTCAACTTTGGATTTACCTTGTTTTTTAGGTTAATAGGTGCCTCTTTCATTAAGACAATGCTTAGGAAAAAGAAGATTGGTTTTAATACTTTGGTGGTAGGAAATACTCAAAAATCTTTCCAGTTGGTTCATGAATTGATGGCAGCTGGCTCCACTCAAGGAAATATTTTCAAGGGTTTTGTGAGTGTGAATGGCGATGCCAAAGACCATATTCTAAAGGATTTATTACCCAATTTGGGCAATTATGAGAATTTACCGAGTTTAATTAATCTTCATGAAATTGAAGAAGTGATTATTGGGATTGAAAGCTCACGTCATGGCGATATTAACAAGGTTACAAATGTGTTGGAGGACCAACAAGTTGTGCTAAAAATAATACCTGATTTATTTGATATGATGAGTGGTCAGGTGAAGATGAATGATGTGATTGGTACTGCCTTAATTGAGATTAACCACGACAGTATGCCTCATTGGCAAAAAATCACTAAGAGGGTAATTGATGTGTTGGCTTCTGCTTTGGTATTATTGATTGCTTTGCCTGTGTTTATGATCATTGCCATTGCCGTAAAGTTAGGTTCTAAGGGTCCGGTATTTTACAAACAAATAAGAATAGGATTTAAAGGTAAGCCCTTTCATATTTTGAAGTTTAGGACCATGATTGAGGACTCTGAGCTTGCTGGTCCGCAATTATCTAGTGCCAATGATTCTAGAATTACGCCTATTGGAAAGTGGCTGAGGAAATATAGGTTAGACGAAATTCCCCAGTTTTTGAACGTTCTTTTGGGTGAAATGAGTTTGGTGGGACCAAGGCCAGAACGCAAGTTTTTCATCGACCAAATTGTACAAATTGCACCCCATTACAAACATTTACATAGGGTAAAACCTGGAATAACCAGTTGGGGACAAGTAAAATACGGGTATGCCGAAAACGTGGATCAAATGGTTGAAAGGCTAAAATTTGACATTTTATACATTGAGAATAGGTCTATTGCAATTGACTTTAGAATACTGATTTACACAATATTAACTGTTCTTCAAGGAAAAGGTAGGTAGTTTTTTTTTTATTTTTCTCTTCATCTCATTGGAAAATTTGAGATATTTCCTATCTTTGCCGTCCTTAAAATTTAATAAATAATGTTTGCAATAGTTGAAATTGCTGGCCAACAATTTAAAGTTGAAAAAGACCAAACGGTTTATGTGCATAGATTGCCACAAGCCGAAGGCGCCAGCATTGAACTCGAAAACGTGTTGTTAGTTAACAACAACGGTAATGTAAAAGTAGGATTACCAACTGTATCAGGTGCTAAAATCAGTGCTACAGTGTTAAACCACTTAAAAGGTGATAAAGTAATCGTTTTCAAGAAGAAACGTAGAAAAGGTTACAGAAAATTGAACGGTCACCGTCAATCTTTCACCAAGATTCAAATTAATTCTATCAACGCATAATTGACTGGAGGAAAATAAGAAATGGCACACAAAAAAGGGGTAGGTAGTTCAAAAAACGGTCGTGAATCCCATAGTAAGCGTTTAGGCGTTAAAATATTCGGTGGTCAAACAGCCATCGCAGGTAACATCATTGTTCGTCAAAGAGGAACAAAACATCACCCAGGTGAAAATGTAGGTATTGGTAAAGACCATACTTTATTTGCTTTGGTTGATGGTCGCGTAGTGTTCAAGAAGAAAGCAAATGATCGTTCATTTGTTTCTATTGATCCTATTGTTGCGCAAGCATAATATTCAAGAGAATTTATAAGAACAATTCTGATGGTGTGTATGCATCATCAGAATTTGTTTTTATAGCTTCAATTATTGGCATACTGCAATTTGCATTGTGCTAAATGAAATTAAATCCACCTTCGCTAAAGCTACGGTGGATGAAAGGGGGATTAGCTCAGCTGGCTAGAGCGCTTGCATGGCATGCAAGAGGTCATCGGTTCGACTCCGTTATCCTCCACCAAGCTGTAGAATAAGAATCTACGGCTTTTTTTATGTAGATTGGATTAAATCTGAATTGTAAAAAAAAATTAGCACGCAAAGGAAAATTTCACTTATTTGATGCATGGTTTTTGCCTTGCGTATTTGGGTTGTGGCTGTGTTTATATTATTGGATATTATTCCTTTAGTAGCGCAAACAACGCGCGATTCCATCGGTTCGGACAGCAAAAAAGGACCTTACTTTTACGAGGGATTGAAGTATGGTAGTCAGGGGAATTTTAACCCCGCAAGCGTTTTAATGAACCGAGGTTTTGAGATGATGCGCATTACGAAATCGGATTTGGTGTATGATCCCTTTCATTACAGGTATAGATTTGATAATGTTTTTGAGAATTTATCGCATCCTTTTAAGTATGTGCAAAGCTATGGGACTAAGGATTTTTTTCTAGAGCAAGTGATTCCTTTTGGCAATCCCGATAAGCCCTATTGGTATCCAAATTATACTTTGCATTTGATTGGGGGTGGCATTACTTACACGGGATTAAAAGAGTGGTTTGTGAGCAAAAAAGTGAAGGGCGCCGGAATTTGGTCGGGCATGGTGGTGGTAGGGGCTGGGCTTATCAACGAGGCCATTGAGGAGCGCGAATTTACGGGAGATTTTAGGTTAAACGTAGATGTGATAGCCGATGTTTGGTTGTTTGATTTGGGCGGGATTTTGTTGTTTCAATCGGAAAAGGTGAATTATTTTTTCAGCAAAAAGCTTCATATGCGCGATTGGAGTAGGCAGCCCATGTTTTTAATTCCGGGCACTTACATGGGTAATTGCGGTCAATTTTTTTCATTTAAACTCAATTTACCAAAGTCGGAAAGCTGGCATATTTTTTCGATGATGGGCTTAGGTGGAATGATAGGAGTTTCACATACTTTTAAAAACAATTATGGCCTGTCGTTGGGATTTGGACAGGGTCCACGCCGCAAGGAAAAGCAGCTGTTTGGTCTGCCCATTGACGTGAGTTTGGTGCCTATGGCCGGGTTATATTTGGATAGAAATAATTCGCTATTGGCCTCTTTGGAAATGAGTAATTCTGACAATGATAAGTATCATAATTATTTTGCAGAATTGAACATTTACCCTGGAATCATTAAGCTGGGCAAGCATATTAGTCCGGCCACCTGGATGGCTTTAAGCAAAGATAAAAACCTCATCATTGGTCTTTCGTGCAACTATACTTTTGGTTTTGGTTTGGGCTTTCACACCTATTAAATACTAAGGGTTTCGGTCTGAACCAAAGCAAGGTTTTTAGTGAAATTGGATTGGAAATTGCGCGATAAAGTGTTGTAGCAAATCCAAAAATAGTTGACGCCGTGGTTGGTTCGGACCGAACTAATAAATATTGTACAATGGCGGAACTACTGGACTTCCCATTATTTGCAATTGAATGGCTCCTGGGAAAATGGTGTCTAAAGGGGTGACTTTAAATTGAACGATTTGGGAGTTTTCCCAAAGCAATGAAGTGTCGCTAGTTTGGATATAAGAGCCGTAGCAGAAAAGGCTGTCTTTGCCATTGATTACACGCGTCCAACAATAGTTTCCATCTCCGTTTAGGTGAAGTGCTTTATAGCCATCTGCCTTATTGCTGGTATCTCTTTGGTAGTTTCCTGCGAGTTTATATTGGTATGAATAGGTGAGGACATCCTCTTCTTTATTGCAGGCGGAAAGGAAGGTAATTGCCAAGATGAAAAGGGAAATATTTTTTAGCATTCTCACTATTTTGGAGCAAGTAAATAAAAAGGGATGAATAAGAAAAGATTTTTTTTAGGCTGTTGCAAAAATTGTGTGGTGGTGGTGTTATCTTAAATGTTAGTTGTGTTATGGTGTTATGACAACTGAGAATAAAACGATGACGATGATGCCAAGGATTTTTAGGATGCCCTCACCTGCAGCATTTGCTGTTGTTTTTTCGTATGTTTTAGCCGCGAGGTCTGGGTGGTTTTTGTTGAATGAAAGGTGATTGAGGGAATCTAGTTTTTGGGCGGCAATTTTACTTAGGTTGTTTGCAATATCGTTTGCCTGTCCTTGAGTAATGGGTTTTTGGAGGTAGTAATAATTTTTTGATTGAAGCCAGTTGTTGTTTGTGAATGTGTCTACAGGGACTGTTTTTTTGGGTACAATTTCATACTCGTGATAGACATCGTAGGTTGCGGTAAACAAGTTGTTTTTATTGCTATCTTTTTGGCAAATGAGGGTAGTGGCAAATTGATCTATGTAGAAGGAATCATATGAGAATTTAATGAGCTTTGGTTCGGCCCGAGAAAAATCTATGAGACAATTTTGAAGGGTGATGGTTTGGAAGTTGCTATAACCGTTGAAACGGTATCCTAAATTGGTGAGATTGTTCTGGAATTGGTTGAGGAAGGCCTCGTCGAAGATGTCTATTTGTGATTTTGTTGACAATTGAAATAGGCTGTCGCTGCTAAATTGATAAGCTAAATTATGTTGCGTAAAATCAATATTGCTTAGTTTTTTATGGTGGTTGAATCCTGTTTCATAGGTTGTTACGCAAGAGCTAAGGGAGAGGATAATCCAGGAAAGGAGGAGGATTTTTACTTGGGTTTTTTGAATGATTTGCGGCATTGAAAAAGTTTTATGAAGGAATTACAATATTCAGGCCAGAAATTTTTCTTTTATTGTTTTGTATTTAGTAATTTGCAACCCTCAAGAAATAATATGAATATCACTTTACCAGACGGTTCCGTTCGTTCGTTTGAACGGGGCACCACCGCCTTTGAAATTGCAAAATCCATCAGTGAAGGATTGGCGCGCAATGTTTTAACAGCAAAATTTAACGGAGGAGTTATTGAGTTGGCTGATCCAATTACGGAGGATGGCTCATTAACGCTTTACACGTGGGACAGCAAAGAGGGCAAGAGTGCATTTTGGCATTCATCTGCGCATGTGATGGCCCAGGCGATTGAGTTTTTTTACCCGAAAGTTAATTTAACGATTGGGCCTGCGATTGAGAATGGATTTTACTATGATATTGATTTTAATGGGTCTGCATTTTCTGAGAAGGAATTTAAGAAAATAGAAGA
>JBILVK010000053.1:0-20855 GCA_044370475.1 Bacteroidia bacterium | reverse complement strand
GTTAGCAGTTTTCGGTCTGAACCAAACCGAAAAAGACAGTTTTAAATTCCCTGAACTATTAGGTAAATTGCGCCATCAGAAGAATATTTCTGAGCCTATTTATGTCTATTCTTCAAACTTTGAACACCCTATAAGGTATTACCTTTTAAAGGATAGTTTAGAAGGATATAAATCGTCTTTTATTAAGGATGTTAGCAACCTTGAGCCAAACTCACTGTTAATCATAAATACAAACCAACAAGCACAAACCTTGGTTCAACCTTTCGAGCAATTAGATGCTATTGGAAATTATAGCTTTGTAAGAATAAAAAACTAATTAATCTCTTTGGTTTCTTCTTTGCTTAATTCTTTGCTTGCCGACCTGCTGCGGTGCTTATGTTTTCTTGGTTTGGTTTCATCAGTTTCAATTCCTTGTTTGCCTTCTTCTGGGGCAAATCCTTTAAAAAACAAAAGCAACCAACCAGAGATAAATGCTACGCCACCTAAGGGTGTAATGGCACCAATAATTCTAAATGAATCGTCGCCCCAAATACTTCTTGTGGCCAATAAATATAAACTTCCAGAGAAAATGATAATGCCTGTTAAGAATAATCCTAAGGCTAAATCTAATTTAGTTTCGTCGAACTTTCTATGATTAAGTGATATAACAATAATAGCCAAAGCATGTATCATTTGATACCTCACTCCGGTATCAAAAACATTTAATTCACTCTCGCCAATGAGTTCCTTTAGAACGTGAGAACCAAATGCCCCAAGAATCACTCCAATTGCAGCAATAAGAAAACCAAGTCGGGTGTAAATTCGATGTGTATGTTTCATTAGAATATTTTAAAAGTTGTGAACAAATTAAAATTAAGAATTGACAAAGCCAAATTAATTTCGAACCCATATGATAAATAGGCAATTGCTTAGTATTTTAAGTGTGGTTATATCCATTGGATTGGCTTTGGGTATCTATTTGTATTTTGCCCAAATTGATGATAAAAATATAAAACCAATACAGATTATTCCAGACAATGCTGCTTTTGTTATTGAATCCAATAATTCGAGTTCGCACTTAAAAAAGTTGGCCGACCCTACCTTTATGGATAGGTTGTTGTTAAATGAAAATGTGGCAAACTTTTACAGCAAGCTTTCATTTTATGATAGCCTCATTCAAACCAATGAAACTTTTTCAAAATGGTTTTCACAGGGTCAGGCTGTCTATTCGTTCCATGCTTTTGGAAATAAAACAACTTCTTTCTTTATGGCAGTTCAAACAGGAAGAGATGTTGAACCCCAAAATGCATTGCAGTTTTTTCAAGAACATTTCCCTAATAGGTTCAAGGTTTCTAAAAGAAAATTCATGAATGAGGATGTATATGATTTTACCGACTTTAAAGAGGGTAATCATTTTACAATTGCTTTTAAAAGTAAATTGCTTCTTTTTTCTCCCGATGGATCCTTGGTAGAACTTGGCTTAATAAAAATAAACAAAATCAACAACCAGCCCATAGAGGAGGATAAGTTGGCGTTTGTAAAGAACAGCGGCAACGGGCTAAATGTCTATTTCAATTACAAGAACCTTCCAAACATGATCCAATCTGCTTGTTCAGAAAACTACCAAGTTCCTTTTTCAATACTTGGCAATTTTGCAGAAAGAACCGTCTTTAATGTGGTGCTAGATGATGATGAATTAGAGTTAAAAGGTGCTACACAAACGCATGAAACCAATTTTCAATTCTTAGACTTGTTGAATGCACAAGCGCCAATTGAAAACAACTTAAAGCCTTTGTTACCTGCTGGACTTCATTTCTCATATACCATAGGGTTTAATGGTTATCCATCCTTTTATAAGAATATCAATGAGTACTTATTAAGTAGAAAACTATTTATTCCTTATAAGGCATACATAGATAGCATAGAAAAGCATCTTCAAATATCTTTTTCAGAAAGATTAGCTAGCAAGTTTGCTAACCATGCTGCCATTCTTGCTTTAGATGAGCCTGGAGTTTGGAAGGACAGTTGTTATATATTGGCCATTGAATCGTCTGACCCAAATGGCATGGAAAACCTACTCAAAGAAATGGAGATTTCTGTGCAGCGAAAATACCGAGTAGATTCAAGTGTTGTTAAAATGGACTCTGTTTCTAACTCATTGCCTAGGGCTTATTTGGGTGATGTATTTAAGTTTTATTTCACCGATCTTTTTGAAGGGATGGAGGCTAAATTCTACCTTAAAAAGGATGGTTATTTTTTCTTTGCAAACAACCCACAAATACTCATTTCATTAAAGAAAAAATGGGACGAAAATAAACTGCTAATAAAAGAGGAAAATTATGCAGAGTTTGAAGGAAATCTAGCTCCTAATAGTAATTTGGAATTATTGGTTTTTAGTGAACATGCTGCCAAATATGCGCTAAATTTTCTTAACAATGATTGGTTTAGTTTGTTAAACCAAAATATGGGTATAGTAAAAAGGGTAAGTAAAATAGGATTACAATACGCTGGTAGTAACGACAAAATTTTTGCAACGCAACTCTATGCCAAAATCAATGTCAAAAAAGCAGATAAAACAGAAAAAATTTGGACCATAAGCCTTGATACCAATCTAATTTCAAATCCACAGATACTTACCAATTATTCTTTAGGTAGCCAGGTTATTATGGCTCAGGATGCTGCAAACCAGCTTTATATGATAGACAGAGAAGGCAAGATTCTTTGGAAGCAAAAATTAGACGGTGTAATATGTTCGCCATTCAATGAGCTAAATTTATATAACAATGGAAAAAGACAGTGGCTGTTTAATACTTCCAACTATATTTATCTCATAGGAGAGGATGGCAAGAGTCTTTCAGGATGGCCTGTTTGGATTCCTACAAGTACAAGCTATCCACTTACTTTGCTTGATCCTAACAAGGATAGAAATTACCAAATTTTTGTCACGGGTAAGCAGTACAAAATTTCGGCATTCAATGCACAAGGTCGACTACTTCCATACTGGAGTCCTAAAGAGGTTTGGCCAAATGCAAAATCAAAAGTCGGCTTTTTTCAGTTTGCAGGAAAAACAGTTTATTGGTATTTAAATGAAAAGGGGAGTGTTCAGTTTTTAAACCAACAGGCTCAAAAGCTCAATCTCCTTAACTTAGATAGTCAATTCCAGTTCAACGATGTGCTCATAGAGTCAATAGATACAGGTCAATTCCAGTTAATTGGATTAGATTCAAATCAATTGGTTCAGGTAAATTTTTTCAGCACCAAAGCTCCTATCATTAAACTTCAAAATGCAATAGGTTTCAATCACCTTCAAAAAGTCAATGTAGGTTCAAACCAAAATAATTATTTGCTCACTGGAAGTAATCAAGTTTCTATTTCAACATTGCAGAATTCACCAAGCTTCGCAAAACGCTTTGAAGAAGGAACTTTTACCAACACAAATTGGTTGTTCATGGGTGGGGCTTTCCAATTAGTTTACCAGAATCCAAAAACCAATAAGTTGCATATAGAGAATTCAAAGGCTACGTCATATAAACCTTTCCCAATGGACGTTTCGGGGCCATTTGCTCTTGGAAACCTCTTTAACGAAGCAGATAATTGGCTAATTTATGGAGATACTTTGAAACAAATACACCTTTACAGAATTAAATAATGGTCTCTCAAAGGTGGGTGATATTTCAATCTTTTTTCTTTGCCATATTAGGCGTTCTATTCTTATACCTCAGCTTTCATAAAACCAATTTCTCCGAATTAGTTGAGGTCTTCCAAATGGGAAGATATTGGGTGGTTTTGCCCGTATTCTTGGTTTCTATCATGGTGTATTGGGCAAGGGTTAAAAGGTGGCAAATCCTTTACAAAGCAACTGAAATTAACGCGCCTCAAGACTTTTTGTTTGCTTCATTGGCAAGTGGGTATTTAGTAAATTTTGCAGTGCCAAGATTGGGTGAAATTACCAGGGCATTGGTATTAAAGAGATACCTCAATTACCCTGTAAATACAAGTCTCTCCACCATAGTATTCGAAAGAATTGCAGATGTTCTTTGTTTGGTAATTATCTTATTAATGGCATTTCTATTTGAGTTTATTACCGATGGGTCAATCCTTCAACAATTTACCAATGGCGTTAATTGGCTCAGCTCATATAAAATAGCCTTCTTACTTGCTGTAGTTGCCATTGCATACTTATTATATAGGTGGCTTAAAAGTAGACAAGATAAGGTGAGTAAGTGGTTTACGGAGTTAATCGAAAACCTTTTTAAACTAACTAGAATGAAGGGTTTTGATAAATTCTTATTTTACACTTTTATCATTTGGCTAGGATTCTTCCTCATGACCTACTTATGGTTTTTTATGTTCCAGGAATCAGAAAAATTAAGTCTCTATCAAGCTTATATGGTAATGGTTTTGGGAGTGGTGGCCCGTACCTTGCCCATTCAGGCAGGTTCTGCTGGGGCCTATCATTATGTGGTAAGCAAGGCATTAATTTTCTTGGGAATTTCCATCAATGTGAGCAATGCATTGGCCATCATCATTCATGGATTTCAAACTATCTTAACCATCCTTTTCGGACTAATTGCCTATATTTGGCTGCTCAGAAAAAAGGGATTGGAGACTTAAATACTTGCCCCAAATAAAACTTGTGTTTAGCGCCAATGTATATGAAAATACTTTCATTGGATAAGCAGGGTTCATTAAAAGGGGAAGCTTAATGCTCTGAGGATTTAAACTATTAAATAAACAAATTTTGAAACATAAATTAAGCTATCCATTAGGTGTAAATTATAAAAGACTTAGGCCGAACCAATCGCCCATTGCGCTGGTATTTTTTATACTCTGTTTTGGTTCGAACCTAAACGCCCAAAACTTCCCAAAACTAGGAAATGATTCATTGCTCGATGTTGCCTGTTGGAATGTGGAATGGCTAGGTAGCACTAGCGGTGGGCCTTCCGATGAAACTACGCAATACAACAATGTTCTTGCCTTGCTTAATAAAACCGAATTGGATGTAATTGCCCTCGAAGAAATTAGCAATCCAAGCACCTACAATACCTTAAGTTTGGCGCTTGCAAGCAAATACGATACTTACATATCCGACTTTTCTCAAACACAAAAAACTGGGATATATTGGCGCAAAAGCATGTTCTCTTTGATTGCCTCCAATACATTTAACTTGCCTTTAAATTCGAGCGATAATTATGCTTTTGCCTCAAGGCCACCTTTGCAAATCTGTTTAAAAACCATAGGTGGTACAAAAACAGATACATTGTACTTTCTAGTATTGCATATGAAGGCCCAAACAGAAAGCACTGATGCCGGCAGATTCGAATCTTACACAAGACGACAAAATGCGGCAAATGCTCTAAAACTATATATTGAAACAAACTTAGTAAACAAAAAATACATCGTTTTAGGCGACTGGAACGACGATTTGGATGTATCTATTTACAATTCTCTTGAAACGCCCTATAAAGGGCTGTTAAACGCCAAATACACCTTTCCTAGTCAGGAATTAACCAAAGCAGGGAAGGCCAGCTACGCGTTTGCCGATAATATGATAGACCATATCATGAATAGCAAAACGCTAGATTCATTTTATTATACCAATTCGGCCAAAGTTTTTGATAACGCAGATAACTTCTGCAGCGGCTTTAGCAACAATACCTCAGATCATTTCCCAGTGTATGCCTTCTATAATTGGAAAAAACTAACCACCTATGTCCCGGGCGTAGGAATAGAAAACCAATTGCCATTGGTCGAGATAAACATATACCCAAATCCTGTTCGTAGCGAATTAAAAATTCAAAGTCCAATCAAAGTTATTGGTGTTGAACTTTTGAATGTACACGGCCAAAAAGTAGGGGGCTCTCAGGAGTCGAGCAATGATTTAACCCTAAACTTAAACAATTATACTCCTGGGCTTTATTTCCTTAAAATTGAAACTGAAAACGGCGTAACAATACGGAAAATTTTAAAAGATTAACAGCCGGCTTCAATGAGTTGATTAGGAGCTATTGACATATTGTTATTCACAAATAAAATGGGAGTGTGGTGAGGCTTTTTTATTGTATTAGAAAAGTAGGAAATGCCCTAAGTAGCATTAATCTAAGGTTCTGCTATGATCCATTACATACTTCCAAATCTCAAGTACATCTTCAATGTTTATTTCGTAGGGCTTATAAATTGGGTTGTTAGAAATAAGTGCAAGGGATTTACTCTTGGCTATATTGTTATATACCCGTTTAAAAACGATGCCATCTTCCTTTGTTAAAATTACATAGCACAATCCGTCTTTTAAACTACTCCAATCTTCTACGTACTCGCATGTAACATAGGTCTTATCTTGAATGGGTAACATAGAATCCCCGCTAATCTGAAAGCTGCGGTATTTCTTGCGCTTATCCAAAAAAGGCAAACTAAATTGAGGCAACTCAGAGATGTACTTAATATCTGTATAACCTGCTGTATAGCCAGCCCGGGCCTTTTCAGAAACCAATTCAATATTGTCTATATTATCATGATTGGTGGTGGTGGCAATAACCCGCAAATATTTGCCCTTAATAAAATCTTCAAGCCCTCTCTCAAGCTCTCCAACTTTAGACTCTGGCAAACGTGTGAGATCAATGCGCAACAAAGTATCCAAACTAATCCTAAAATAGTCTGAAATACGCATGGCCATATCAATAGGTGGTGAAGCTATATTATTCTCATAACTATTCAATACAGAACGCTTAGAATCGAGGGCCAAAGCCATTTCTTCCTGACTAAAATTCTTTCGTTTCCGAAGAAACTTAATGTTACTTGATAAATACATAATATGCTTACTTAGAATGCAAATGCAAGATATATCATGATATTATTATTGTCAAGCGAATGTTAATATAGTTAACATTTTTTATTTAACTAATTGATTTTAAATTTAATAAAATTTCAAATAAAACCACTTTAGGCTTTTTCTTTCAGATGAATCAGTACTAACATATCCCTTAAATCTGCTATCCACGTGCCCTAAACCATTTTGTTGACGTCAACAAAATGGTCCGAATCGCCTAAATATCTAATACAGCTTGATTGTTTAATCAATCTCGTTTCAGGCGAAATTTCAATAGGAATGTTAATAAGGCTAGAATAATACCTAATGTTTAAGCATTACCTATTTAAAATAAAAGATTTACCTGTTTCTCCACTTTCTGTTTTAACGCGAATTTGATAAAAACCACTTGGCAAATAACTCACATCTATTTGGTTCAGACCGTTGATGCTTTCATTTAAATTTCCTTCACCAACCAAGGCTCCATTAGAAGAATATATTTGATATTCAGAATCTGTTTCTTGCGAAAAACGAAGGAATAAAAGATCATTTGCAGGATTTGGAAATAAGTTAAAATGAATGCCATTAGGTAAGGATGATTGCCCTGTTACACCAATGTTTATAAAAGCTTTCTTAAGCACAGAATTATTGCCAAATGGGTTGCCAACCTTTAACTTAACATCGTAAATACCATCAGCATAAAAGGAAACAATTGGGTTTTGAGAATGATAATCACTAGAAATCAACCAAACATTATCTGGAATAAATGTCCACTCCCAAGTATTTGGAAAAAACAAACTACTGTCGGTAAAAAAGAAGAGCTCATCAATATCCCCAAATTGCTTATTCACAGAAAAGGCTGCAATAGGCTTATTCGTCTGTGGAATAGCACTCACATAAAATGCCCAATTTTTTACTTCAACCAAACTATGCGAGCTATCATAAAATGCCCTTAATTGCATGTGGTACCAGCCAGTATCATTCACAACAACCTTTACATTTGCCGACTCATTGCCATTGGGAAAAGAAATGGAATTACCGGTTTGTCCAGAAGCAGCGCTTGCCTGCCAAACATAACGCATAGCAGCAGGTTTTGAATGGGCGTAAAAGTTAAAATAGGGAGAGTCTAAACTGCTATAGCTTTTATCTTGCGAAAATGCCAAAGAGTTAATCCTGAAAAAATTGGGTTTGTTAAGCACTAAGCTATCTCCGTTTGCATATTTAGCAATAAGTGTAACCGCAAAAGAACCTGTATCAAGGTACCTAAAATAGGGGGAAGGGGAGTTTAAATGATATCCTATATAAACCGCTGGTTTGCCTTCAATCTCCCAACGAAAGGAAGAAGGAATTGGAAAGCAAAGGTTCATAATTTGAATAGGAATAAGCACTTCTTCAAAATTACTTGTGGCATTAAAATCAACCTTACATACTGTTATAAAATTGGTTTTTATCTTTTCACTCATCTCCCCTTCATTAGATATTCCTACCAATTTAACGGTCTTGTAACCTGGAGTAAGGAATTTAATATAAGGCGCAACAGAACTAGAGTCGGTTCCATTTAAATAAACTGCATTGTCAATCTCCCAACGGTACTTAATAATGCCTAGAGATCCACTCGCATGCAGTTGAAATGTATCTGATAGAAATCCAGTTTTCTTGGAGCTAAGTGTAAAATCAACTAATTTATCTTTACGAATAAAATGCCTTGCAAAAAAAATCGTATCCAAACTCAAAAAACTAGAAACAACAGTAGAATCGCTTTGGAAATATGGGTGAAAGGGTATAGGCATAGTTGAAGACCCAATAATAGGTATGTTAAAAACAATTTTACCACCTCCGCCAAACGGCCCATAAGGACTACCATTAGGTAAATTTTTGTAAATAGTATAAGAGGAGTAGTAAGTGGAATAGCATAGTACTTTGCTACCCAGTGATAAGACACCTGTTATTAGATTAGGCCCAGTTGTTATAATTTTGCCACCTGTACCAAAGCTCGAAACGGGCACACCATCTTTGTTAAATAAAAATTGAACCGAGCCAAAAGTTCCGTAAAGACAAGGAATGTTTGTATTATACTCAGGGTCAAAAGATTTACCACCCCTCACAAAAATATTGTCATCGTTGTCTATTAAAGGTTCGTAATAGGAATATTTGAAAAAAACGGTGCCCGTCCCCATACCACAATACTGGCTCCATTTCTCAAAATAAAACCACAATCTCACTTTCCCATTTGCAGAATATTTAGATAAGATAGTATCTCCTGCAACCACAATGGAGTTATCCTTTAATACCACAGAATTTACCCCATAAATACCCTGGTTAAACCCATTCACCCCATAGCTCGAGTCTAATTGTCCATTCGCAAAAAAACGCCCAATACCGCTTCCTGTAACAATAATTTTTCCATCACTTTGCAAGTCAATATCATTAAACTCGTTTAAGCCATTTGCAAGCTGGGTGTCAACAACATTTCTTCCATGAACAGCAAATGTGCTATCATAGGTTCCATCTTGTTTTAACTTAAATATAATAGCCTTTTTTACATTGTTTGAGTTAACATATCCAGAAACAAGAATAGTTGTATCAGCCAATGTCAATACACCTTTGGCCATACCTTCATCCAATAACAATGTTCCGTTAACACCAAATCCAATATCTTTTTGTCCATTAGGCAAAAACCTAGAAACAAGCATTCTTCTATATGAGCCCGGTGTTGCAGAACCTATTACCACAATTTTTTTATCGGGCTGAACCGAAATCTTGCTCAGTTTTCCTGAACTTGTGGTATTACGATACGGTGTCCCCATTTGAATAAATCCCAGTCCATTTGAGCCCATTGTTGAATCAATACGCCCCAACCCATCCACTTTAATAAATCCAAATCCTTTATTGTTTAAACTGTCTATATAACCACCAAACACCAAGTGATTGCTATCATAAACAACTAAGCTATTTAGGTTTAAAAGTGGATACTTTGACTTACCTATAACTAAGGTTCCAGCATTTCCAAAACTAGGATCCAGTGATCCCGTTTTTAGATAATTTTTTAGCGTTACATCGCCAGAGCTAATGTAGCCAAACAATGCACAGTCGTTCCTCCATCCCAAAAACTCAGTATACGAGGAGTTTGTCACATACTTCCCCGAAACACCAAAAGATGGATCAATAAGCCCGTTTGGTAAAAATTTTACAACAATGGTATTGGTACCCCCGCTAAGAAGCTGCATGGTACCTAAAACCAGCAAGCCATCTTGGGAGATTAAACTGGTTTTGCTTACCAAGTCATTTCCATAATCGAAGTTTACTTTATTTACGCCATTGCTGCCAAAAGAGCTATCTAGTAATCCATTTGCATGCAATCGCATTAAACCAAAATCAGAGTTATATTGATTGTACGCATTGCCAACTACTACAATTTTACCATCCAACTGAACATGTAAACCTATGCCTTCATTCTTATAAATACCCGTATTAAAAGCTCCCACAACAATGCCACTGTTATTAAAACCAGAATCCAAACCTCCGTTCTCATTAAATCGTACAGTTAAGCATACTGTGCTAGTATTTCCTAAGGCCAGAAGCTTTCCATTTGGTAAAACGTGCAAGGCCTTTAAGGATCCACTGGCATTAAATTTCATATACCCATTTGTACCAAAAGTAGCATCTGCACTACCAGTGGAGAGAAACCTAAGAACACTAAAATCGGGGCGACCAAACACAATTCTATTGAGCGAATCAACACCAATATGAATTAAGCTGGTGCTTGAATTTAACCATTGACTAGCTGCAAAATATACGCGTCCATTTAATCCAAAACTTGAATCCGTTTTTCCATCAGATTTCAAACGGGTCATGCACAAGCGTGATGTACCATCAGAATTGCCAGAAGTGCCATATAAATAGATATTTCCAGTGCCATCACTAAATACTTTTAACACAGACGAAAGTGCCGTATATTTATCTGGATAAAACGCATACTTGGTAATACCATTCTTCCCAAAAAGCGAATCAAGGCTTCCATCTTGTTGCGCCAATAGCAGCGCTGGATTAAACAATAGCAAATAAAATATAAGCTTTCTCATGCATTGCCCACATTAGATAAAGTGAGCATAACAAATATACTTTATTTTCTACTCAAATTCTATACAAGTAAGATTCACTTTTAATACCCCCATTTTTTCTTGAATGATTACAAGGCATACATTCCCCATTCCCAGTTTTCACAGGCTATAGACCATTTTGTTGACGTCAACAAAATGGTCATATTATTTCAACTTATTTAAACCCATTTCCAGCTTGTTCAACTTGTTTTTTCTTTTCATTAAACAATAAATCTAGGAAACACGATTTCTTTTCTTTGCCACTAATCTCGCGCCGCTACTGGAAATGAGCCATTGGATGTTCTATATGAAGGCAATTACTCCATATAGTGTATAATTTCAAATTCATGCATTTATATAATTTAGCCTCAGAAAATAAATTATATAAACATGGAAAAAGAATTAATACGAAGACTTCATAGCGAGTTTGAAGAATTTGCTTATGATGAAAAAGGGGTTGAATATTGGCTTGCAAGAGACCTGCAGCCTTTATTAGGCTATTCTGAATGGAGAAATTTTTTAAATGCTATCGAAAAAGCAATAGAAAGTTGTAGATCCACTGGTGAAGAGCCTTTAGACCATTTTGTTGACGTCAACAAAATGGTCCGAATCGGCTCTGGAGCGGAACGTAGGCAAGAGGACATTATGCTCACTCGATATGCTTGTTATCTTATTGCGCAAAACGGCGACCCCAAAAAGGAACAAATAGCTTTTGCACAAAGCTATTTTGCCATGCAAACCAGAAAGCAAGAACTTCTTGAAGAACGGATTTTGCTCGCAGAAAGACTTAGAGCGCGCGAAAATTTAATTTCCGCAGAAACTCAGCTATCTAAAAACATTTATGAAAGAGGTGTTGATAGCAAAGGGTTTGCTATTATTAGAAGTAGGGGTGATAGCGCCCTATTTGGAGGCTATGATACCCGAGCAATGAAACGAAAATTAGGTATTGCAGATTCACGACCTCTAGCCGATTTCCTGCCCACAATTACCATTTCTGCGAAGCAACTTGCTGCAGAAATAACGAATTATAACGTGAGCATAATGGGGCTTTTTGGTGAAAAGAAAATTGGCCAAGAACATGTGAAAAACAACGAAGATGTTAGGCAATTGCTCGCAAAAAGTGGCATAAAACCCGAAAACCTGCCTGCAGAAGAAGATATTAAAAAGCTTGAACGAAAGATAAAATCCTCAGACAAAGAAATTACCAAAAAGAAGTTGAGAATAAACAAAAATACCTCTATATAACAAATCCACTCTCCCCCGAGAACCCAGTATCTACTGGGCCTAGACCATTTTGTTGACGTCAACAAAATGGTCTTCATTTTAACCACCTTTTTTGCCCCTTATTTTAACCCCCTCATTTGCTGAAAGCTGAAAAAAAATTTTTGTATTTCTTTTTAAAAGTATTAATATAGTTAACACAAAGTTGTTAACTATATTAACTAAAAATGGAACGCACAATTGCGCATATGGACCTAGATACTTTCTTTGTATCGGTGGAACGCTTAGAGAATTCAGCCCTCAAGGGGAAGCCTGTCATTATTGGCGGCTTCTCCGACCGGGGTGTTGTATCTAGCTGCAGCTATGAGGCTCGTAAATTTGGCGTACATTCTGCCATGCCAGGAAAATTGGCCCGCCGACTTTGTCCGCAAGCCATATGGATACGCGGCGATATGGATAAGTACAGCAAGTTTTCGCATACCGTTACCGAAATTATAGAAGAAGCTGCACCCTTGGTAGAAAAGGCATCCATTGATGAGCATTACCTTGATGTAACAGGCTTAGATCGCTTCTTTGGCACCCAGAAATGGATGCATGAATTGAGGCAACGTATCATACACCAAACAGGTTTACCCATCTCCTTTGGCTTGTCTGTTAATAAAACCGTTTCCAAGATAGCCACAGGGGAGGCTAAACCCAATGGAGAAAAGGAGGTGCTGCAACCTGCCGTTAAACCATTTTTATTTCCATTGTCTATCAAAAAAATCCCCGGCATTGGCGATAAATCTTACCATACCCTGCGCGATATGGGGATTGTATACATCGAAACCTTAGCCAATATGCCAATAGAGCTGCTCAATAAAGTAATGGGCGAGAATGGTAAAATAATATGGGAAAAAGCCAATGGGATAGACACGCGTCCGGTACAACCCTACAGCGAGCAAAAGTCTATTGGTTCAGAACGAACCTTTGAAACAGACACCACCGATATCAAATTCTTGCATCAGAAGCTCTCTAAAATGGTGCAAGACGTATGCTTTGACATGCGCAAACAAAACCGACTCTGTGCTACTGTTACACTCAAATTACGCTACTCAGATTTTCAAACACATACCATGCAAGCCCGTATTCCGTATACTTCTTACGACCATGTAATACTTGCCAAAGCCAAGGAATTACTTGATAAACTTTACGACCGTAGGTTGCTGGTTAGGCTCATTGGCGTTAAGGTGAGTAACCTAGTATATGGCGCACAACAAATAGACCTTTTTGAAGACAGTGAAGAAATGATTAAGCTATATCAAACCCTCGATCAAATTAAACATTGGTACGGAAAAAAGAGCGTAGGAAAGGGGAAAATATAAGATGCTTTGGAATATACATACATACTATAGCTTGCGCTACGGCACCATGTCGGTAGAGGAGTTGGTACTACAGGCCAAACGCCTGGGCTTGCAAACATTAGGCATCACAGATATCAATTGCTCTACGGGCATTTTTGAGTTTGTGAAATGCTGCGAACAGCACGGAATTAAGCCTATTGCTGGCATTGAGTTTCGCGAAGGGAACTACTTGCTTTTTACCGCCCTTGCCAAGAATACTGCAGGCATAGAAGAAATTAACAGGCTCCTGTCTGATCACAACTTATATGGAAAGGCCTACGCCGATAGACTTAAGCATCTGCAAAACACCTTCGTAATTTACCCTGTGTCAAACTATCCCGCCGTTTTAGCCGATCATGAACTTATTGGCATACGCTTTTCTGAATTCAACAAGGTAATGCGAAAGGATGTAAGCAAAATCAAAAATAAGCTAATCCTTCAGCAGCCAGTTACATTTAAGAATGCCGCCAGCTACGCCCTGCACATGCACCTACGTGCTATTGACAACAATGTCCTGCTTAGTCGCTTAGAACAGCAAGCTTATGCCGCTCCAGACGAATACCTTATGTCGGAGCCCGATATTATTCATACTTGCCGCTATCACCATTATATCTTAAACAATACCATCGCCCTTATGGATAGGTGCAGTGTGAGTTTTGATTTTAAAACACATAAGAACAAAAAGGTCTATTCTTCTTCTGTCTACGACGACAAGCAACTCTTGCAAACGCTAGCCTACGATGGCTTAATATATCGTTACGGCAGTAACAATATTGTTGCCAAACAACGGGTGCAAAAGGAGTTAGATATCATAGATAAACTGGGCTTCTCAGCCTATTTTTTAATTACTTGGGATATTATTAGATACTCTATGTCGAGAGGTTTTTACCATGTTGGACGTGGGAGTGGGGCCAATAGTGTTGTGGCTTATTGCTTGCGCATTACCGACGTAGATCCCATTGAATTAAATCTATACTTTGAACGATTCCTAAACCCCAAAAGAACATCGCCCCCAGATTTTGATATCGATTACAGTTGGAAAGAACGGCCTCAAGTGCACGATTATATCTTTAAACGCTACGGCAGAGATCATACTGCCTTATTGGGCACCATGTCTACTTTTCGTAGCAGCTCCATTTACCGCGAATTGGGTAAGGTATACGGTTTGCCCAAACGCGAAATTGATATACTGGCAGATTACCCGCACAAAGCAGATCGCAAAGCGCCTATCATTGCACGTATCTTAGAAATAGGGGAGCAAATACAAGATTTTCCCAATCACAGATCTATTCATGCGGGTGGTGTGCTTATTTCTGAAGAACCTATCTTTCAATATTCGGCCCTCGATTTACCACCCGTGGGCTTGCCAACAGTGCAATGGGATATGTACATGTCGGAGGATATCGGCTTTGAGAAGTTTGACATTTTGTCGCAACGTGGGATCGGACATATCAAAGATGCTACCGAGCTTGTTTGGCAAAACAAACAGATTAAAGTTGATGTGCATGAGGTGCAGAAGTTCAAAAACGATCCGCACATAAAACAACAATTGAGAGAGGCAAATAGCATCGGCTGTTTTTATATTGAAAGTCCGGGTATGCGTGGCCTATTGAAAAAACTAAAGTGCGACACCTATATTCATCTTGTAGCAGCCAGCTCTATCATTCGCCCAGGTGTGGCAAAATCGGGTATGATGAAGGCTTATATCCAACGTTTTCATGACCCCAAAAGCATCAATTATTTGCATCCCGTAATGCAAGAGCAGCTAGAAGAAACTTACGGCGTAATGGTGTTTCAAGAAGATGTGCTGAAAGTTTGTCACCATTTTGCTGGCTTAGATTTAGCCGATGCAGATGTCTTACGCAGAGCTATGAGCGGCAAGTTTAGGTCGAAAGCAGAGTTCCAAAAGATAGTAGATAAGTTCTTTGCAAATTGCAAAGCGCAAGGTCACTCAGATGAGTTAACCAAAGAAGTATGGCGACAAATAGAAAGCTTTGCGGGTTACTCGTTTAGCAAAGCGCACTCTGCATCATTTGCAGTAGAAAGCTTTCAGAGCTTGTTTCTAAAGACGTATTACCCCATGGAGTTTATGGTAGCTGTAATCAATAATTTTGGTGGCTTCTACCGAACTTGGGTATACGTAAATGAATTGAAGAAAACGGGCGCAAAGGTTCACCTACCTTGCGTAAATGAGTCGGATCAGTTCACCAATATCAAAGGCGAAGATGCCTATTTAGGATTTACACATATAGAGAGTTTAGAGCGAAAATCTATAGATGCCATTCTGGATGAGCGCGAATTAAATGGTCCGTTCTTGAGTTTTGCCGACTTTATGGACCGAGTAAACATAAGCGTTTTACAAGTGAAGATACTTGTTAAAGTGGGTGCCTTTGGCTTCTGTGGCCAGGGTAAAAAAAATCTTATGTGGCAAGCCTATGCCAATTATGAGGCAAAAGAACCCCGCAAAGGAACACGCGAACTGCAACCCACAACATCTCTGCATAGCTTAGTGCAAGAGACTATGCAATCATTATTACTTGCTAAGCCGCAGAAAGAATTCACTTTGCCTGCATTGGTTCACAACGCCATTGAAGATGCTTATGATGAAATTGAATTATTAGGTTTTCCTGTGAGCATGACCGATTTTGATCTCTTGCAAACCCCTTACCGAGGCGATGTGATGGCGGCAGATATGAGTAAATACTTGGATCAGACCGTAAGAATGGTGGGTAACTACGTTACCACAAAATCTGTGAAAACAGTGCGCTCAGACTACATGGCTTTTGGAACATTCTATGATGTTGATTCTAACTTTTTTGATACCACACACTTCGCTCAGAGCTTAGAGAAATACCCTTTTGCAGGCAGAGGTGTCTATCTCATAGAAGGTAAAGTGGTGCAGGAATTTGGCTTCTATTCGCTTGAAGTAAGCAAGATGGCTAAGTTAGCCACCTTGCCCGATCCAAGATATTAATTTCTTACTTGTCTAAAAATGCACTGTACATCCAAACCAACTTTTCTTGAGCACGGATATAGTCGCTCATAAGCGCGTTGGTTCCTTCATCGCCTGCATCTGCACTAAGACTTAACAAAGATCTTTGTAAAGGCAATATCTCCTGAAAGGTGTCTAAAATATCTTTTACAGCTGCTTTGCCATCACTCACTTCTTTGCTTTCTTTAATTTTGGCCAATTTGGCATATTGTGTGCAATTGTGCGGAGGCGTGTGACCTAAAGTGAGGATGCGCTCTGCAATCTCATCTATCTTTAGCAGTAAGTCATTGTACAGCTCTTCAAATTTTAAATGAAGCTCAAAAAACTTCTCTCCCTTGATATTCCAGTGGTAGCCCCTAGTATTCTGGTAGAATATAGAATAGTTGGCCAATAAAATTGTTAAGTCTTCTGCTAATTCATCTGCCTTTTTCTTGTTTAGGCCAATTGCATTTAATTTACTCATAGTTAGTGTTATTATTTAGATTAAATATAGCTCAACAACGGTGCCAGAAAGCAATACAAAGTTTTAGCTAACTATTCAGAACGATTAACCCTAAATTTATTGCCAATCTTTAAAAAGTGCTTTTCAAACAACTCATAGCTTAGTATAGGAATAATAAGAGATAGAGAAATCATGAGCGCAAAAAATAAAGGAGCGCTGTTGAAGCCAAAACTATACATTATTTTCTTAACTATTATTACAGAAAGAACATTGTGATACATGTAAATTCCATAGGATACTTTTCCTAAGTAATTCACCAACTTGCTGCTCGATAGTCGAAGTTTGAGCAAAGGGTTGAAATTATAATCTAACATAAGGAGACCGATAGCGCCCATATAAAAATACTTCTTAAATCCTGCCATAAACTGGGTTTCCCAATTAGAATATTGCTCAATAAATAAACTAGTGAATAGTGCACCAAACAATAAAAATTTAGCAGCATTACTAAGCTTAAATTCAAATGACTTTTCCGAATAGTAGTAGGCCACAATTCCACCCATAACCAGCACATCTATGCGACTAATGGTATGTAAGTATATCCACGAATAGGAGCTGGCAGTTACAAAAGAAAAATAGAGTCTAAATAGGATACTGCTTGCTATAAAAAAGTAAAAGAACGACAATAAATACTTCTTAGGTGTAAATGCAATGACAAATGGCCAAATTAAATAAAAATGTTCTTCAATACAAATAGACCAAAAGTGACTGAAAGGGTAGGTCCACAAGCCAGTTTCAATTGCCCTAAAATTATTAATAAACAATAAATTACTCCAATACTCTGGCTTGGCAACATCTAACCACACAACAAGGAAGGGAGTTATGCCAATAATAAAAAAGTATAATGGCCAAATTCTAAAACTCCTCCTAATCATGAAAAATAAGATATTTATGGTCCCATTGTTTTTTTTCTCCTCTAACAAAATATAGGTTATAAGAAACCCACTAAGCAGAAAGAAGATATCAACCCCAATTCCGAAATTCTGTACAAACTGGGTTATAAATTTACTCAAAAAATTAATTGCTCCCCCAGATTCCACAGCAAAAGCTGGCTTCCCAAACCAATCTTGATAAGAGCCATTTGCATGCAAAAACACAATAAGCATTGCAGCTAGAAACCTAATAGAATCTAAGTGTTTAAAATGCCTCACATGGGACGATCTCTCTAATTCCATTTGTTTAAAATGCAAATTAACTCACAATTATGATAATCGGTTTTAGTTTATTCTTTTTTTTTCTGTAATTGCCTCAAAATCTTTTTTCATGAGAATAATTATTACCCTAGGAGTATCCTTTTTACTCATTCTAAACAGTTGCAGTAGTTCTAAAAGCAAACAGAAGCCTACAACAGGAACTCCAGCATCTGCCAACAAAACGGCAAGTATCAAAGAGAAAACCAAAGCAAGTAAAAAGTTAGAGGGCTTGTTTCCTCTCTTTCAAGATAGCGCAACAGGCAATGTAATGATGCTCGTTAATAAAGATCAGCTTAATAAAGAATACATCTATTTCTCTTATACAGTGGATGGGGTAGTGGCTGCCGGACATTTTAGAGGTAGTTTCCGTGATAATAAAGTTTTTACCATCAGACGTCATTTTGATAAGATTGAATTCACTGTTTTAAATACAGGGTATTATTTCGATCCAAGCAATCCTGTTAGTAAAGCTGCCAAAGCAAATATCAGTGAAGCCATTTTGAGCAGCCAGAAAATTGTTGCCGAAGACACCAAAAAAGGAGAAATCTTGATTGATGCAAGTGCACTTTTTCTTAGCGAAAATTTGCAACAGATTAAACCGTCTTTCCGACCAGGTTCAATGGGTTTTCAATTAGGCTCTTTAAGCAAAGACAAAACAAAATTTGTAAGCTTAAGAAATTATGAAAAAAACACCGACCTCATTGTTGAATATGTATATGATAATCCAAATCCAGTTTTTGGCGGGGGGAAAGAAATAACAGACGAACGTGCGGTAAGTATTGTGGTACAACATACTTTAATTGAAGCTCCAAAAAACGATTTCAAACCACGTTACGATGATCCACGTATTGGCTATTTTTCTGAGCAAGTAGAAGATATGACTTCCACAGAAGCCGTTGCTTACAAGGACTTAATTCACCGTTGGCACTTGGTTAAAAAGGATACCAATGCCGCTATCTCAGAACCTGTAGAACCCATCGTTTGGTGGATAGAAAATACTACTCCTCAAGAATTTAGGGCTACCATTAAAGAGGCTGGAGAAAAGTGGAATATCGCATTTGAAAAGGCTGGCTTTAAAAACGCAGTTGTTGTGAAAGAACAACCTGATACCGCAGATTGGGATGCGGGCGATATTCGCTATAACGTGCTCCGCTGGACAAGCTCTCCTCAGCCACCATTTGGTGGATATGGCCCTAGCTTTGTTGACCCAAGAACAGGTCAAATACTAGGAGCTGATATTATGTTGGAGTACATATTTGTTACAAATCGCATGCGTCAAGAGCAAATTTTCGATGCCAATTCGAGCAATGAATTTGCGCCAAAAACGAGCTTCAAGAATTTTTGTGATGCACATGACCACCTGCATCAATCTACTTTATTTGGAAACCAGGTTCTAGAGGTTCAAGGCCTATCTCAAATAGATAAAAGAGAATACATGAAACAATCTCTTTACTACCTTGTATTACATGAAATGGGGCATACCATGGGACTTAACCACAACATGAAGGCAAGTCAAATGCTTAAGCCTAATCAAATTCATAACAAAGCTATCACACGTGAAATTGGCCTAATTGCCTCTGTTATGGATTACCCAGCTGCAAACGTGGCAAAAGACAAAAGCAAACAAGGAGATTATTTTACTACTCGTCCTGGACCCTATGATTTATGGGCCATAGAGTTTGGTTATGCTTCTTCTTTGTCTGATCCAAAGCTCGAGTCTGAACGTGAATTAAAATTGCTCTCAAAAGCAAATGATACCTTACTTATTTTTGGTAATGATGCAGATGATATGAGAGGTTCATATAGTGGAATTGATCCGCGCATCAATGTAAATGATTTAAGTGGAGATGCTATTTCATATGGTATAGAGCGCATCCAATTGAGTTTAGATTTAATGTCTAAAATAAAAGATAAATATAGTAAGCCAAACCAAAGTTACCAAGAACTAAAACAAGCATATGCTATCCTACAAAATGAGTATTTTCAACAGACAAATGTGATTGTTAAATACATTGGCGGGGTATATGTAAACAGAGCTTTTGTTGGTCAACCAGGCGAAGGAAAAGCATATACTCCAGTTCCTTTAGCTGACCAAAAAAGAGCCATGAACGCATTGTCGCAATACGCGTTCTCTGCCAATGCATATGGCGTTCAAAATAATTTGTATCCTTATTTACAATCGCAAAGAAGAGGCTTCAGCTTTTTTAGCAATACCGAAGATCCTAAAATAAATGAACGTGTTCTAAACTATCAAAGCTCTTTGTTGATGCACCTCACAAATGCAACAGTACTTAGACGATTAACCAACTCTCGCATGTATGGAAATACCTATACAGTAATGGCAATGTTTAATGATTTAACCACTGCTATTTTTAAAGGAGATAATGGAGCAGTGCCAAGCTTTAGATACAACTTACAAGATGCTTATGCCGATAGGTTAATTACCATTGTGAAGGCAAATAATTTTGATGCAGTTTCACAAGCAGCTGCTTTGGTTCAGCTAAAAGCTATTGAGAAAATGCCTGCAGGTGCTAATGAAGAAGCCAAGGCACATGCACTCTTGTTGAACCAAAAAATTAAACAAGGTTTAGAAAAGTAATATGGTAACATCCATAACGCGCGAAGAGCTCAAACAGCTTTTGCTGAACCAAAAGGAGGTGGTAGTGATTGATGTGAGAAGCGTT